>CALZDE010000113.1 GCA_945637225.1 uncultured Selenomonadaceae bacterium | reverse complement strand
AAACATAATTTTATAATATTTTATAACATAATATTAACTGTTATTCAGCCTCCATTGCTCATAGCAATAGCAGCTATCAGCATATCATTAGCACCTATTGGCGTTCCCGATTTTTCTAATCTGCTCCTTATTTCTCCATAAATCTTGGCTGATTTAGTATCAAACTCAGCCTTGGCAAAATTATCAGTAAATTTCGTATAAATTCTAATTGTATTATCGTAATTCTGACTCTTCTGTGCACCATATTCTATTTCCGCCATAACTACATCAGGAATAACAATACTTTGCATAGGTATTTTTCTAAAATGTTCTTTAATAGCTGTGAAAGTTCCTTTTACAGAATATATTATAATATTTGTATCTAAATAATACATCATAACTCTATATCCTCTGCCTCAATAATAATATCATTTGGTTCCTGCATTCCCGTATCTACATCAGTACCAAAAAGCTCAAAGAAACCTGCTGGATATGTTTTCTCTGGATTTTCCACAACAGTCGAATCAATACTGCATGGATATTTTTTATGAATAACTGCTTGCCTCAAAAATATATTGATAGCCATCGACATATTCATGCCTAAACTTTCAAAAAGCTCAGAAGCCTGCTGCTTCAGTACACTATCTGTCCTTATAGTCAGTGTTGATGTTGCCGCCATATTATCAGCCTCCTTTTTATGTACATTTTAACACTCAGCACTAACATTGTCAATGCATGAATAAACTATATTGATTTTTAATTTATTTTAAATTTGGATCATCTGTAACTTTTCTTTCTCCACCAAAAGTAATTAAATTTTCCATAGACTGATTGTATTTATCTGATGATAAATCTTTTTGTGAATCGTAATAATTAGACTCTGCTTTCACAATACCGCAAATTGTATTATATCACATTTGCCCCCCGTAAAGACATTTTACAAAAATAATAAAAATTTACTTGCGGTAACTATAATTATATGTTAGAATTAAGGTAATTTAAATTACCCTAATCACGATTACCTTATCGGAGAGTGATAATAATGTTTATAGGTAGAAAAAATGAACTTGCTACACTGGAAGATTTATATACAGAAGATGTATTTCAGTGTGTTATTATCTATGGCAGACGCAGAGTTGGCAAAACTACTATGCTTTCTGAATTCTGTAAAAGTAAAAATCACATATTTTTTTCTGCTCAGGAAACCACTTCATCTGCTATGCTGAAGGATTTTTCCAAAAAAGTTTATAACAAGTTCAAAATAAAAAATCTCCCATCATTTGAAAGCTGGGAACAGGCATTACTTTTTATAGGTGAGAAAGCAAAAGAAGAACGCTTGCTAGTTGTTTTTGATGAATTTCCTTATCTTGCCAGAGCAGACAAAGCTATAAAATCTTTATTACAAAATACAATTGACCACGCACTCAAAGACACTAAATTATTTTTAGCCATATGCGGTTCACAAGTCAGCTTCATGGAAAAAGAAGTGCTTGGTTATAATAGTCCCCTTTATGGCAGACGAACTGCTCAAATGAGAATAGAACCTTTTACTTTTGCAGAAAGCAAGCTTTTCTTTCCTAATTATAATATAATCCAGCAGATAGAAGCATATTCTATTTTAGGTGGTATACCGCTTTATCTTGAACAGTTTGATGATAAACGATCCATAGAGAAAAATATCCTTGAAAAAATTCTCAAAAAACAGTCATATCTTTACGAAGAACCTAAAAATCTTCTTAAACAGGAACTTCGAGAGCCTATGAATTACAATGCTATAATAGAAGCAATTGCTTCAGGTGCTTCCAATATGAATACAATTATTGGGAAATCTAAAATTTCTTCTGAGCATTGTTCAAGATATCTAAATACATTACAAGAACTTTTATTAATAAGCAGAGAATTGCCTGTTGGAGAACCTGTCACATCAAGAAAAGGTATTTATAAAATAAAAGATTCATTTTTTTATTTTTGGTATAAATTCTTGTTCCCTAATATTTCTGATTTAGAGCTCGGTATGATAGAAGAAATAATGGATGAAGAAATACTACCACAACTGTCAGCTTTTGTAGGACATGTTTTTGAAGATGTATGTCAACAACATTTAATTAATGAAATGAAAAATCATAATCTTCCTTACAGATTTTCTCATATAGGTCACTGGTGGGGTAATAATCCTATTGAAAAAAAACAGGATGAAATAGATATTTACGCAATTGGCAAAAAAGGTATTTATCTTGGCGAATGCAAATGGAGAAATGAACCTATTGATATGGATATACTTCAAAATTTATTACGAAGAAGCCAGCAAATATTTCCTCATGCCAATACTGTGACTTATGTTCTTTATAGCAAATCTGGTTTTACTTCTTCTGTAAAAGAATATTCTCATAGTAACAATAATTTACTTCTTTATGATTTAACTTCATTTTAACTAAAAAAACAGCCCTAATCACAATGATTAGAGCTTTTTTATACCTTTTAATTTATTAAGTTTCAATATGCTTGAATTTATCTGGAATAGCTTTTAAATATGGACTAGGTGATTTTTTCCTGCCCCATACAGGATATATCAAATACAGTTTTTTCTTTGCTCTGGTAATAGCTACATAAAAAAGTCGCTTTTCTTCCTCTAATGTCTTTTGCTGGTAGGCTATTCCATTTGGAAAAACGCCATCTAGCATATCAGCTATAAATACGTAATCAAATTCCGATCCCTTCACCTGATGAACTGTCAGAATTGGTATCTGTGGTTTTTCCTTCAGCTGTAAATCTATTTCTGTATTTGACAAGCTTGCTAATTGCAGGAATTTTTCCAAGTCTTCTCTCCTGCTGCTATATTTTCCTTCAAAATTTCTTACATGTCTGAACAGCTGTCTTAGATTTTCTATTCGTTTGCCCTTATTTTCCTGATTATCATCTTCATTATTTGAATTATAATATTCTACTATTCCTAAATCCATCATAACAAAGGTAATTAATTCCTTTAAGCTTATGGCATTATTTTCTATTTTATTTTTTAATTCAGTTAGCTTCTCTGTTAAATCAGTGAATTTTCCTAAATGATTACTTATATACTGTCTTCTTTCGCCTGCTGTTGGGCGTATATCCTTTTCTAAGGCGTACATTAATATTTCTGCTGTCGCCATTATATCATCAAAGGCATCATGACTTGATTTATGATTTACCTTGCAATATTCACCCAAATATTCAAGCTTATGATTTTTTAATTTTGGATAAAATCTGCGGAAAATATCTAAGGTATCATATACACCCATAAACTGTGCTGATGGCATTTTTAATCTTCTTAGCTGGCTTGTCATGATTGTAATATCAAAGGTAACATTATGACCTACAATCACACTATCCTTTGCAAATTCACAAAAATCCTTCAATGCTTTTGCTGGCTCTATTCCATTTTCTGCTAGATATTCATCAGAAAAACCATGTACCTTTTCGGATGTGCCAACAGATTTTCCTGCCTTTAAAAACCGCACAAATTTTTCTTTCATCCTGCCGTTTTTATCAAGACGGATAGCGGCTATCTGAATTATTTCATCCTTTTCTGTCTCTATGCCTGTTGCTTCTACATCAAAAACAATTACATTTTCCGTTGCTAACTGCTTTTCTAACAGCTCATAAGGATCACCATACTTATGGCACACTGGGTCAATAAAGTCTGTCAGCTTAATACCTGCTTTATGATAGGTCTCTGAATTAATTGCATCAAGTGAAGCCTTGCCTATACCCTTAACAAATCTTTTAATAATTCTTTTCAAACTTCCTATATCATGCTTATTAATTAAAAGACGTAGAAAAGCTACTGTATCCTTTATTTCCTGTCGTCTGAAAAATTTAAAATCGTCGACAAGCATAAATGGAATTTTGTAATCATTTCTAGCTTGATATTCATCACCTATTTTTTCCATTCTGTCAGATAAATCTTTATTGTAAAAATTTGTTCTTGTGAGAATACATACCTTTTGTAGAATATCCTCTCCATGTTCTAAATACATTTTGTAAATCTGACGATAAATCCATCTTGCCTGAGTATTTACATTAGCCGCTTCATACTGAATTATTTTATCTCCTGCTGTTTTGGAAACCGCACTGATTCCCTCTGGGTAATACATTTTGGTATTTTCAGGAAATAAATATGATAATGTCTCAAAAGATGCATTTACAAGGAGCTGGGTAGAGCGGTAATTTTCTAAGAAAACAACCTTCTTAGGCTGATAATCTTCCTGAAATTTTTTAATAATTTTATCTGGTTCCGAACCTCGCCACTGAAATATAGTCTGAAAGAAATCACCGCAAAGAAGAATACAGCTATTGCCGAATATCTTTTCTAAAATAGTATATTCCAGCTTACTTGTATCCTGCATTTCATCAACGTTTATGTATTTGTATTTTGCTGACCATACATCACTTACAGTTTTATCCTGCAAAAGCTGATAGGCATTAACAATCAAATCTGTAAAATCACAACCATGATTTTCTTTTAATTTTCTGTCGTATTCTGTAATAATCCTTGCTCCATACCGATGAAATTCACGTGGTATATTTTCTAAAATATGCCCTTTATCATAGCATTTATTTTTCAAAGCTTCCTTTTCATTTTGATATATATATTCTATCGCCTGACTATAATCAGCTTCTTCATCACCACTATAAATATTCAGTTCTGCCCTTTTTATTTTTGCCATTTCTACGATACCTTGAAAAATCATATTCGGCCATTTTATTTCATTAAAGGCATAATTTTCAGCAAAAGTATCGTTTAATTCATTTACAACTTCCGTTAAAAATAACTGTTCATCAACATCATCAAAAATAACAAAATCCCAGCTAATATCTGTGCGTTTTTTCGCTTCACTACGGATAATATCGAAACAAAAGCTATGAAATGTACGTATTGTAACACCATTTCCAGCTTCACCCACTAAACTGCTGATACGGTCCTTCATTTCATTGCAGGCTTTATTGGTAAAGGTCAGACATAGAATTTCCTCTCCCTTAGCCTTATTCGATGCAATAATATTTCCTATACGATGAGAAAGAGTATTCGTTTTTCCCGTACCTGCTGAAGCGGTTAAAAGTATATGTCTTTTTAATTCATTAGCTACTTCATACTGCAATTTATTTAGCTTTTGTTTCATATCCATCACCTAAATTTTAAATTTATTTTGGCAAATTAATACCGCCAATAAAAGTTATATGCCAAGGAAAATAAAATGTTAAATCTTTTATCTGTGGGTAATACGGTAAATTCCTTTCAGCAAAATTCTTTATCATTTGAGCGGTTCTTATAGATGCTTCTTTTTCACAGCTTCCCATTGGCTTATCCAGCTGATGAACACCATATTCATTATAAAGCATATTCATGGTATCAACACGTACATTTCCCTGATAGCACCAGTCATCAAGGAAGCGTTCCATCAAAAGCCTGTGACAATCCTGCTGAGGTAATCTGCATGCCATTACGCCCTGACCTAAAACAAAGCCTGTACTGTTAGTTGGAGTATTCCAGCCAGCATAAGCCCTTAATTTCATCAGATAATCTCTTTCCTTCATGACCTTCATCAAGGCATTATCTGAGCTGTTTGCAAAAGCAATATCCGCTATCGCTACATTATATCCGCTATTTAACATTTTCCCCACTAAATCCGCAAATTCATAAGTACCATAACGAGGAGAATCTGTATAGGCTGACATATCTGCTAAAGCGTTGCCATCACCTGTTCTGCCATCTGGATTTGTGTTTACTAATAAAACTAAATCTGCCTTGTCAGGTTCACTGACTTCTTCACCATTTACAATTATTATTTCATTCGTAATTGAACTGCCAATAGTTTCATCGGAAAATGCTGGTATTGTTTTTTCTCCTTTGCCAATATTATACCTAACATTAATTTTTGGTACAATATTTTCGTGTTTATTTACTGCACGTGTCAAGGATAAAGTAGCAAATTCATCAATTCCTGCCAAAAGCTGAAATTTCGTCTTAGGAACATTTACAGCATATTCTGTTAAATGACGGCTTTCCATGTGTGTTGCAGACAAAGGAGCATTGTCATCCTTGCCTACAATTAAATAATCAATAGTGCCATTATCAGCAAAATCAATTAATTTCTTTGTTACCTCTATATTTTTCTGACGACGGTTATACCAGTCATTCCATATATCCTGTGGGATATATTTTTTTAATTGCTGTAATTTATTATCTTCATTAACAGTAAGGCCATTCATTTCCGCCTTATCCATTAAAGCTGAACGCTGAAAAATTTCTGCTCCATATATACTGTAATAATCTGGCTCCTCACTGCCAGCATTTTCTGGACAGCTAGGTGTACGCATTAAAGAACCAAAAACGTAGACATTTAATTTTTTATTTTCTTTTTTTAAATCTGAAATTACATTCAGACGTTTTTGAAGTTCTCCTTCCGACAGCTCATGCCTTCTTGAAGCAACTAAACCGCCATAAAGCATAGAGTCCGAGGAAATAACGACTGCATCTGCCCCTGTTATATTTTCCTTTGTCCATTCTGCCAGCTTATCAGGGTTGCCTATTTTATCCAGGCCTCCCAGTAAATCCAAAGGCGGCATTACCACTTCATAGCCTAACATTTCCAAAGGCTCGGCTGATTCCGCCCCTGATGTTGGTCTGTCATCATGCGGTACAAAAACTATTTTTCCCTTGCTTACTGCTTCTGCTTCATTTAGGGGAGCTATTGCAAGCAAAGACATAAAAAAACAGCACAATAAAGATAAAATTCTTTTCATTATTCTCTCCCAAAATCTTAAAAGAAAAGCCCCCGCAGTGAAAGCACCGCAGAGGCATCTTTACTTAAAACTAATATTATCTATTCTAATTTCCTTAGA
>CALZDE010000112.1 GCA_945637225.1 uncultured Selenomonadaceae bacterium | reverse complement strand
TATTATAATAGCCACTAAAATAATAAAGCCAGGAATATCGGTAGTCACGCCAGGAATAATCATCAAAAGACCTGCAATAAACTGAACTATACGCTCTATTACGTTGCTGTGACCAGCCAAATAACCAATCATAGCTGAGCTGATACCTATCATGCCGAGAATTGCTGTCACTGTTGTGATAATCAAACCTGCTGGTGTCGAATCAATCATGAGAATTTCAGGATTCAGCACGAAGATATACGGTATAATAAAGGCCGCTATTGCCAGCTTGGAAGCATTTACACCTGTCATGAGAGGCTTACCGCCACTGATACCAGACGCCGCATAGGCCGCCAAAGCTACTGGAGGTGTAACGTCTGCAATAATACCAAAGTAGAATACAAACATATGCGCCGCCAAAACAGGTACATCCATCTGAATCAAAGCAGGTGCCGCAATTGTTGAGGTAATAACATAGTTTGCTGTGGTAGGTACGCCCATGCCCAGAATAAGGGATGTAATCATGGTAAAGAACATGGTTGGCAGTAACAGTCCACCGGAAAGAGCCAACAGACCAGATGCCAGCTTCAGGCCTACACCAGTCTTAGTAACAACACCGATAATGATACCAGCCGCAGCACAGGCAATTACTACGCCCAATACATTACGGGCACCATTTTCAAGACCACGAATAATCTCAATAGGCTTCATACGAGTATTCTTGCGCAGGAAGGAAGCCACGATGGAAAGTACAATTGCTGCCAATGCAGCTCTCATAGGAGTAAAACCGCTTACCAAAAGATAAACAATAACCAGCAAAGGAATAGCTAAATGACCACGCTCCTTGAAAAGAAGCCATGCCTTTGGAAGCTGTTCACGAGGAATACCCTTCAGATTTGTACGCTTAGCCTCAAGATGAACACCCAGCCAAAGACCAGCGAAATAAAGCATAGCAGGAATAACCGCCGCTGCTACAATGTCGATATAAGGAAGACCTACAAATTCTGCCATCAGAAAGGCAGCCGCACCCATAACAGGAGGCATCAGCTGACCACCAGTAGAAGAAGCCGCTTCAACTGCGCCTGCAAATTCCTTGCGATAGCCCAGCTTCTTCATCATAGGAATAGTGAAAGAGCCTGTACCAGCTACATTTGCTACAGAAGAACCGGAAACAGTACCCATCAGAGCACTGGAAAGAACTGCTACCTTAGCAGGACCGCCACTTGCCCAGCCAGCAATAGCATTCGCTAAATCTATAAAGAATTTTCCCAGGCCAGTAGACTCAAGATATGCACCAAACAGAATAAACAGGAAAATGAAGGTAGAGGATACGCCCAGAGGAATACCAAAAATACCCTCAGTAGTATAATAAAGATGACCGATAAGCTGCTGAGCGGTAAGACCACGGTGAGCTAAAACACCTGGCATGTAAGGACCAGCAAAGGCATACGCCAAAAATACCAGTACAACCACTACCATTGGAATACCGACTACACGACGGGTTGCTTCAATTACCAGCAGAAGGCCCATTGCACCAAAAAACAAATCTGCATCTGTTGTAATACCAGAACGCATAGCAAGCTCCTGATAGCAAATACAGATATAGACAGGTGATGCCGCTGCCAGTACAGAAAGAACTAAATCCACAGGATGAATTTTATGACGTGACCACTTCTTACGGCTTGGATAAAGCAGATAAGCTAAGCACATAGCAAAGCCTAAATGCACAGCACGCTGAAGCTGAGCATCCAAAACACCAAAAACTGCGGTGTACAGCTGAAATACTGAAAATGTAATTGCAATTGCGGAAACAATCTTTGCCATAAAACCTGTATACATCATAGTATCAGATTCTTTGTCATATTTTTTCTTAACCTCTTCCGCTAAGGCTTTATCTTCTTCTAAACCCACGGTAACCCCTCCTAACATTTATCTATCTAAATACTTTTGATATCTAGGTGCAACATATATATCTATCCTGTAACCGGGCGGCACGCTTTCATACACTGGAAAAACTTCATTATCTACTGTCAGTGTCAGCTTTGTTCCCACACCAGTACGCAGGCTTAGTTTCGGAAAATTACGGTTCATGTTATCTATGATAAAATCATTTCCTTCCTGATGCCAGTCACCTTCTTCAGCTAAAAAGGGCAGTCCCACACCAAAGGAATGATATATTGTGGAATCAAGCTTAATGGTCTTTAAATCATCTGACAAATGAAGCCGTTCCTCCACAGGTGTCTTTTGTACTGAATGAATAAAATCTATCTGCAAGGGCAGGCCATCATAAGCCTCTATTTCGGTTATCAGCCCTTTTTCTCCCTGTACGTAAAAAACAGGGCGTGTAAGCCAATATCCCAATCCTAATAATATTATAATAAAAATAATTACTGCACTATACTTTTTCATAAATCAACTTAAAAATAAGCAAAAAGGAGCCACAGTATTATCACCACCATTGGTGCTAGAAAGCTGCAGCTCCCACATATTCATTCTAAAGGCTTAATTTATCTTATTTTTCCTTAAAGAACTTATCAGCGCCTGCATTCATTTCAATAGGCATACCATTGGTTGCACTTTCCTTGGTGATTGCCTTAGCAGCGGAATGTGCGGCCTGAATGCGGTCAAGATTGGAGAAAATAGCCTTGGTTACTGCATAACCGGTATCTGCATTCATCTTGTTGGTAGCTACCAGCATTGCCATTACAGAAACGGTAGGAACATCAGCAGCGATACCATAAGTACCTGCTGGAATTACAGTCTTGGTGTAGAAAGGATACTTAGCAATCATAGCATCAGCCTTAGCTACCTCAACAGGCAGGATAACTACCTTGTTCTGAGAAGCAATATCCTGAACTGCAGCAGTAGGATAACCAGCAGTTAAGAATGCAGCATCAACGTTACCATCCTTCAGAGCACTTGCGCCCTCAGCGAAGGACAGATACTGAACAGTGATATCATTGTAGGTAACACCATAAGCTTCCATAATCTGACGAGCATTTGCTTCAACGCCAGAACCCATAGCACCAACAGCTACACGCTTGCCCTTCAGGTCAGCGATGGACTTGATACCAGTAGACTCAAGGGTAACAGCCTGGCAGGTCTCAGGATAGAGAATAGCAATACCCTGCAGGCCCTCAATCTTGTTGTCCTTGAACATCTCAGTACCATTGGTTGCATAATAAGTAATATCGTTCTGTACGATAGCTAAATCAACAGAACCTTCCTTCAACATATTGATATTTGCTACGGATGCACCAGTAGACTGAGCACTTGCGTTCATACCAGGAATATCCTTGTTCAGAACCTCAGCCATAGCACCACCAATTGGGTAGTATGTACCAGCAGTACCGCCAGTAGCGATATTCAGGAATTTCTTTTCTGCGGACTGGCCATCACCACCGCCACAGCCTGCTACCACTGAAACCAGCATGGCCATCAATGCACCAAGCAAAGTAAGCTTACTGAAAAACTTTTTCATATTTATTCCTCCCTAGATAAATATAAATTGCTCAGACTATAACAACTGTCGATATAACACCTTTGCCATCGTTATATTAAAACTTTGTCATAGAATACATTATGATTATAGCATACATATATCAAAAATAACAAGTATTTTAAACAGAAAAATAAAAAAAATATTGTATACATCGACAAAACAATAAAAAAAGAGCCTTTCACCTTGATGAAAAGCTCCTTCCAGCATTTTAAATTACTCTGTAACTTCAGTGAAGTCAATAACAGTAACGGTATCGCTCATGTTGATACGGCGCTTGTAAATCTTCTCAAAATCAGCCAGCAGTTCAGCGCGGGAACCGATATCTGGATTCTGATGACCTAAATCAGCGGAAGTCAGATGCTCCATTGTCTTAACACGTACACGGTCAAGATATACAGCATACAGCTTCTTCTTAGGGGTAAACTTCTTGCCGGTAGTAATCCAGCAGATAGAACCCTCTGGATACATATCGCTAACGTCGCCTAAACGTACAGTGGTAGTCTTAGTGCGAGCCTCCAGTAATTTAGCATGCTTCTCAGCCTGGAAATTTAATGACATCATAATAGAACATCTCCTATAATAAAATTCAAAATTACTTACATAAAATCGATACTTCTATATTTTAACATATTTCTTTAAAGAATTAAAGAGTAAATTGCAGATAAATGCCATAATTTTTCTGTTTACAAATGACTAATTAATTAGTATTATTATAAGGTAACAAAAATTTATAAGAAAAAGGAGTATTATTACAATGAAAAAACCGCGGCTAGATGCCATTGAATACATAAGAGGCATATCCATGATGGGCGTTGTAGGCATACACATAGGCTCTCAGTATCTGATGAACCCTACCCCAAATCTCCATCTGGTAGCCCTCTTTGAAATCTTCACCCGCTTTAGCGTGCCTATCTTCTTCTTTATATCAGCATTTGGTCTATTTTACAACATGGATACCAGCAAGCCATTTACTATGGCAGACTACAAAAGCTTCCTTCTTAGACGTGGAAAGACCGTAGTTATTCCGTACATTGTCTGGTCACTGTTCTATACCTTCCATAATGCCTGGCTTTTCGGCTATCTTTCTTCAATAAATATACCGGGTACCATTTCCAATCTTTTCTTTGGTAATTGCAGTTATCAGCTTTACTTCATGGTCTTATTAATCTGGTTCTACTTATTTATGCCATTATGGATAAAAATCGTAAATTGGTGTAATGGTAAAAAATTGGTCTTTTTAATGTTTTTGCAAATTGGTATTAATTATACTCTTGATGAATTGGTAAATCCATATTACATGGAGCCTTCCTATTTAAAGACCTTCCTTACCTACCGTCTTAATTACTGGGTAATCTACTATTTCTTTATTTTTGTTTTAGGTGGCTGGCTGGCAGTCCATAGTGACACCTTCCATTCACTGATGAAAAATCATCGTGGCAAAATTACCATATTCTTCTGGGGAGCTATGGCGGCACTTCTCGGCTACTACTACAAGCTGGAATATGTCAACGGCTATACTCCATTAGAAGGCGTGTTCACTGCTCATCAGCTCTGTCCTCCTGGTGTAGTATACACCGTAGCGGCTTCTCTGTTCTTCTTCACTATATTTACTTATAGGAAGTTTCCTGACTTCTTCTGTCCGATACTCTCCCTGTTAGGACGTCATTCATATTTTGCCTACTTAGCACATCCACTGGCTATTACCTATCTGACTATGCTCATGGCAAATCACAATATGGTAATCTCCGCACCTGTTGCCATCATTCTTTACTGGGTTGTACTTGCACTTACCCTTTTGGCAGCTGTTATCATGCGCTGTATCGGTGAAGCCATTCCCGTAATAAATGAATTAACCATCGGTATTTACAAGAAAAAATAAACTTTTAAGCATTTAATCGCAAAATAAAGTAGACCACCTAACATAAGCTAGGTGGTCTACTTTATGATATATCACGTTTCTGAATCTTTGCGCAAAGATTTTATGACATGTGATTAGATCGCACGCTGAACCTTGCCGGTACGCAGGCAACGAGTGCAAACATTTACACGACGAACTTCACCCTCTACAACAGCGCGAACACGCTGAATGTTAGGCTTCCAAGAGCGCTTAGTCTTCAGATGGGAGTGGCTGACATAGTTACCGGATAACTCGCCCTTACCACATACTTCGCATACATGTGCCATTCTGTGCACCTCCTTACTTTGACTAATCGTATCTTGTAGATACGCAACATGATTATTCTAACACAAACAAAAGAATAATGCAAGTAAAATTTTCAAAAAAACGACTTTTTTTATTAATTTTTTCTAAATTACTGCTTCTGAACACCCTGAACAATTTTTAGAATATGTTCAAGTTCTTCCTTGTTGAAATTATACTTTTCACCGCAGAAATGACAGCAGATTTCTGCCTTTCCATCAGCCACAAGCTCCTCTAAATCATGCACATTAAGAGCAATAAGCATATCCTCAATGCGCTGACGGGAACACTGGCACTTGAATTTTAATTCAGTAGTAGACAGGTGCTCCATCTCAAAGCCTGCCATTATTTCCTCTATAATTCCATGTGGAGAAAGACCATCCTTTATCATGGAAGTCACAGGACGCAGATTTTTAAGATTTTCTTCTAATTTGGAAATAACCTCATCTGTAGCATCTGGCATAGGCTGAATAATAAAACCGCCTGCTGCAATTGCCTTCAAATCATTTCCTACAAGTACTCCTAAGCCTACGCAGGAAGGAGTCTGCTCAGATACATATAAATACTGTGTAAGGTCCTCTGCTACTTCGCCAGTCACAATCTCACAACTGCCAGATACAGGCTCCCTGAGACCAGTAAAACGGGTAATAGTAACCAGACCCTGACCAATACCGCCGCCTACATCAAGCTTGCCCTGAGCATTGAGAGGAAGGTCTACATGTGGATCACCTACATAGCCACGTACATAGCCTTCAGCAGAAGCATCAGCAGTAACAGTTCCCAGTGGACCATCACCGCGGAAGCTGACTGTAATAGCTTCATTATTCTTCAGATTGGCAGCCATCAGCAGGGCACCAGTCATAGTACGTCCCAAAGCGGCGGAAGCTACTGGATAGCAGTCATGACGGCGAATTGCTTCATTAACAAGGTCAGTAGTAACTGCGGCATATACACGAACACCATTGGTAATTGCTTTTACTAAATAATCACTCATACATTTCACCTCAATGATAATAATAAAAACCGCACCTGTAACAGATGCGGTTGAATTTTTAAATGGCAGGGGCAGTAAGAATCGAACTCACAACCTACGGTTTTGGAGACCGTTGCTCTACCAATTGAGCTATACCCCTATGGGGCGATCTAAGGGGATCGAACCCTTGCATGCTGGAGCCACAATCCAGTGTGTTAACCACTTCACCAAGACCGCCATATAAACCGGCAACTTCCTATCCTCCCAGGCCGTCTCCAGCCAAGTACTTTCGGCGTT
>CALZDE010000111.1 GCA_945637225.1 uncultured Selenomonadaceae bacterium | reverse complement strand
TTGAGCAAAAGTCCGCGTGGGATTGATGTGGTATCTTTAACTTTGGGAAACTCCTCTTACTTAACAGATAATCTGATGAAGGCACTGGGAGCCTGTACTGTACTTATCGGCATACAGGGAGCAATAAAGGAAGAAAATATTTTATTGCTGATAATAGCTATTGTCTTAGGTGTAACTATTGGTGAGGTCACTGATTTTGATGGCAAGGTAAATCGTTTTACTGAACGAATTACAAGCAGATTCAGCAAGGAAGGCAGTGATTCTGCTAAGATTGCCAATGCCTTCGTCACATCATGTCTTATTATGAATGTAGGAGCCATGGTAATCGTAGGTTCATTGGATGCAGGTCTGAGGGCGGATTTTACCATGCTGTATACCAAATCCTTACTGGATTTTATTTCCGGTATTATGATGGCGGCGGCTATGGGAATTGGTGTAATGGGGTCAGCTGGCTTTACTCTGATTTTTCAGGGCGGTATAGTGCTGTTTGCTGAGTTAATAGCACCGTTTATGTCAGATATGCTGATTCAGGAAATGAGCTGTACAGGTTCCTTGATCATTATGATTTTAGGTCTTAATATGATTGAGGTAACTAAGTTCAAGGTTATTAATTATCTGCCGGCATTACTGGTATCACCTGTGTTATATCTGATTTTAACAAAATTTTTTTAACTGAACATACTAAAAAGGCACTCCGCAAATACGCAGGGTGCCTGATTTTTTACAAATTTTTCAATTAGTCTTCTAAGAGCTTCAGAATGTCTTCTTTTGGCTGAAGTCCAACACTGCTCTTGTGGATTTTGCCATCCTTCATGCATACCAAAAATGGAATGTTCTGAACACCAAAATGCTTGCTCAGGAAGTCTTCCTCATCAATATTTACCTTGCCAACCTTGATTTCAGGATGCTCTGCAGCGATTTCGTCAAGTATTGGAGCGATGGAATTGCAAGGACCGCACCAATCTGCCCAGAAATCCAGTAATACAGGCTTATCAGAATCTAATACTTCAGTAGCGAAATTTCTATTTGTAATTTTTGTAGCCATGTGGTTCACTTCTCCTATCTGTTTCTTGCTCATACGTTAAAAAGGTGATGTCACAATGGAGCAACACCACCTTGATTATACCACAGGTCTGTAACAATAAAAAACAGCTATAAAGTAAAATCAGCAAATTTTAGATACATTCGCGGATTTTTGTAGCTATGTTTCATATGCTACATGAATTATTTACCGAAATGACGCTTTAAGAGACCCTTGAAACCGTTGCAGTGACGAGCCTCATCCTTGCACATCTCATGAACAGTGTCATGGATAGCGTCAAGGTTCAGCTTCTTAGCTAAAGTAGCTAAATCTTTCTTGCCCTGAGTTGCACCGAACTCTGCATCTACACGCATGCTCAGGTTCTTTTCAGTGCTGTCGGTAAGAACCTCACCCAGTAACTCAGCAAATTTAGCAGCATGCTCAGCTTCCTCAAATGCATAACGCTTGAAAGCCTCTGCAACCTCTGGATAGCCTTCACGGTCAGCAACACGGCTCATTGCCAGATACATGCCAACCTCACTGCACTCACCGTTAAAGTTGTCACGTAAGCCCTTGATGACTTCCTCGTCAACGCCCTTAGCTACACCCAGAACGTGCTCATCAGCCAGCTTCTGCTCTCCTTCCTGAGCTCTGAACTTATCAGCACCAACATGGCAGATTGGGCACTCAGCAGGAGCTGTCTCGCCCTCATGAACATAACCGCATACAGAACAAACCCATTTCTTCATAACAAAAAACCTCCTAAATATTTTTTACACGTAAAACAACGCTCATTGTTTTTAATACATAATACGAATAACTCGTGTTTGACTGTTTAAATTATAACTTATTTAGTAGTGATTTGTAAAATCTCAAATAAGGTGATTATAGAAATATAGCTTTCATATTCTTCTAAAATCTTTATTTTTCTTCTAAAATTAAAGTTTTATGAAAAATTCTTAAAAAAGAATTATTATTATTTAGAGAGACTAAATTTATATTATTTGTATCTAAAATATATTAAAACTATGTATACATTCGTCTTTAATTGCAAGTTACATAAAAAAATGGTATAATGTAAGATAATATGCAAGAAAATTTTTAGGAAAATTTATTTAGGAGATATTTTTAATGTTTCAATATGTTTCGACCTCTCCTCAGGATACAGCACGTATTGCCAAGCTTATTGGTGAACGTCTTCCAGAGGGGATGATATTTTGTTTAGATGGTGATTTAGGGGCAGGCAAGACTCTTTTTGTTCAGAATTTGGCTAAGGGCATGGGAATTGCTGATGAGGTTACAAGTCCCACCTTTAATATAATGAATGTTTATACTGGCGGTGTTCATCTTTATCATTTTGATTTATATCGTTTAGAGCAGGAGGAGGAGCTGGAGGATATAGGCTTCTTTGATTATATAAGTGATCCTGATGGTGCCGTTGTTATCGAATGGGCGGATAAATTTGTGGATTCTCTGCCAGAGGATTACATATTAATTGAAATTACCCGTTTTGAGGATAATGAAAATAAGCGTTTATTATCCTTTTCCCTGCGTGGGGAAATATTTGAGGATTTCTTCAAGGAGGTTGAAGAGCTGTGCCAATACTAGCATTAGATACTGCCACTATGGTTTCCAGTGTGGCTTTAGCAGACGAAAAGAAAATTATGGCGGAGCTTACACTTCAGACAAAGCTTACCCATTCTGAAACACTTATGCCTCATGTTCAGCAGATTATGGAAATGGCTGATGTAAAGCGTGAGGACTTGGAAGCAATTGCTGTCAGCATTGGACCAGGCTCCTTTACTGGACTTAGAATAGGTTTGGCGGCGGCTAAAACAATGGCTTATGCCTTTAATATACCTTTAATCGGCGTTTCCACTATGGAAGCTTTAGCATGGCATTATCCTGTTCCAAATGTGAATATAGTTCCTTTAATTGATGCACAAAAAGGAAATGTTTATTCTGCTGTATACCGCTGGAATAATGAAAAAGAAGCTATGGAAGAAATTGAGGAAGTTGCAGTTTATGGCTTTGATGAAATAATTGAAAAGCTGGGAAATAGCAATGAAACCTGTATTTTATTAGGCGATATGGCAGTGAAAAAGGCCTTGCCTAAAAAAGCAAAGGGTGAACTTCCTGCTAATGTTATGGTTGCTCCTATTCACACAATTATGCCACGTGCCGCTACTGTAGCTGTAGCTGGTTTAAAGAAATTAGCGAATAATGAAATTGGTTCTGTTATGGATATGGAGCCTATTTATATACGCCGTTCTGAAGCAGAGGATTTGTGGGAAAAACGTCAGGCAAAATTAAAGGCGGAGGCTGAGAAAAATGCCTGAAATTTATTTTCGTGAGATGGTACCAGATGATGCTGATTCAGTGGCTATAGTAGAAGAAAAATGCTTCTCTATGCCTTGGTCAAGGGAGTCCTTTTGGCGTGATGCTTCCAATGAAAACACGCTTTATCTTTTGGCGGTAGATAAGGAAAAAGAAGAAATTATCGGTTATGTTGGCTGCTGGATTTTAGGAAATGAAGGGGAAATTACCAATGTAGCTGTTTCTCCAGAATATCGTGGTCAGCATATTGCAGAAAATATGCTTTTAGAGCTGATAGAACGTGTAAAAAAGCGTGGTGGAACGGCTATGACGTTAGAGGTACGACCTTCTAATACCCCTGCCTTGAAACTGTATGAAAAGCTGGGCTTTAAGAGTGTTGGCAGACGTCCAAAGTATTATGTAAATCCCGTAGAGGATGCAGAAATTATGTGGAATACATCTTTGTAGTGAATAGTGGTTAGTTATTGGAGATACGTATGGATAAAGAAAATATAATTACCCTTGCCATTGAGTCAAGCTGTGATGAAACATCCGCGGCTGTACTCCGTGGTGGCAGGCAGGTACTTTCAAATATAATTTCAACTCAGATACCAATTCATCAGAAATTTGGCGGTGTGGTTCCTGAGATTGCTTCAAGAAAACACATCGTGAATATTATGCCTGTTATTGATGAAGCATTGCGAAAAGCAGAGATTGAATTAAAGGATATAAATCAGGTAGCTGTTACTTATGGTCCTGGTCTTGTAGGTGCACTTTTAGTAGGTGTTTCAGCGGCAAAATCACTGGCATTTTCCCTCGATGTTCCTCTTATTGGTGTAAATCATTTAGAGGGTCATATTTTTGCAAATTTCTTAAGCAATCCTGATTTAAAACCTCCTTTTATGGCTTTGGTAGTATCAGGCGGTCATACCTCATTGGTTCATGTTAAGGATTATAATAATTTTTCCTTAATGGGACAGACTCGTGATGATGCGGCTGGCGAAGCTTTTGATAAAGTGGCAAGAGTAATGGGACTTCCTTATCCCGGTGGTCCACAGATTGACAAATTAGCCAAGGAAGGAAATCCTCATGCTATTGATTTTCCAAAGGCTTTGCAGGATAAGGGAAATTATGAATTCAGCTTCAGTGGGCTTAAATCTGCGGTACTGAATTATTTAAACAGCATGAAATTAAAGGGCATTGAAATAAATAAGGCTGATGTAGCGGCTTCCTTCCAGAATACCGTCATAGAAGTGTTAATTGGCAAGGCTCTTGATGCGGTTGCAGAGACGAAATGTGATACTCTTGTCTTAGCTGGCGGTGTGGCGGCAAATAGTTCTTTGGAGGCAAGGCTGAGAGCGGCGGCAGAGAAGAAGGGGATTAATTTCTGTTACCCTGATAAGATACTTTGTACGGATAATGCCGCTATGATTGGCTGTCGTGGTTATTATCAATCCTTAGCAGGAAAGAAATCAGATTTATATCTCAATGCAGTTCCTTCTCTTGCTTTGCAGGATGTAGAATAATTTAGTTTTGCAATGTGATTCATTCAAGAAAGCTGGTGACTTGATGGAAACCTTGACTTCAAAGGCACGTCGCCTGACTAATCTTACTGCAATGCAGACGGATTTGTTAAGAAGGCTGGATGCCTGTTTTCCTTTTGTAGCTGACCTTACGCATGCTCATCTGTCTCTTTTTGTTCATGCCAAGGAGAGTGGCCGTTATGCTATATTAGCGCATTATAAGCCACATACGCTTTATACACTGCCAAATATATCACCTGCTGGTACGATTGTAGCTGTGGTTGAGGAGCCTCTAATTAGCTATACTTTTAAGACAGGAAAAAATATTTACGGCAAAAGGGAAGTTGATGAAGCAGAAATTCTTGACATGTATACATTTCCTATAAGGGAAAATGGAGAAATAATTGCCGTTGTCAGCATAGAAACAAATCATCAGTACATGGACAAAGCAAGCTATAATCAGCTTTTGCAGGCGGCACAGTTAGTTTTTTACCATGCAAGAAAACCCAGCACAGAAAGGGAAATGTTTAAGCCAATAGTCTCAGGTGACGGAATTTTGATTGCTGACAAAACCAATAGAATAGTGTATACTAATAGTTCAGCAATGAGAATTTACAAGGCATTGGGTATCATAAATGTCATGGGAACTTCCATTTCAGGCCGCTGTTTTGCCGGCAAGGTGAAAAGAGAGACTGTCATTGACGGTCATCAGTATGAAAAGGAAATGCAGATAGGAGATATTACCCTGTTGCGCAGAGATATTCATATTGAAGAGGGCGGTGTACTGCAGTGCCGTATAATTCTGATGTCAGATATTACGGAAATGCGAAAAAAGGATAAGGAAATCAAAATCAAGTCTGCTGTTATTCAGGAAATACATCACAGGGTAAAGAATAATTTGCAGACCATAGCCAGTCTTTTGCGGATGCAGGCAAGACGTACAAAATCACCGGAGGCGAAGGAAGCTCTCAAAGAAGGTGTAAACCGTATTCTTAGCATTTCAATAATTCACGAATTTCTTTCTCAGCAGGACGATGAAATAATTGATGTAATGAGGGTTGCTAAGAGTATTATGGATTCTGTCTGCCAGTCTATGCTCGATAAGGATTTTGGCTTGTTTACTGATTTTAAAGGTCCAGAAATAAAGCTCCCTTCCAAAAATGCCAGCAAATTATCTTTAGTCATAAACGAAATGATTTTAAATGCAATAGAACATGGCTTTGAAAACAGGTTTACTGGGGTTATTGTTTTTGAAACAGCAGAAACAGACACAGAATATGTTATTTCTATCTGTGATGATGGAAATGGCTTGCCAGAGGATTTTGATTTAGAAGCTGTGCGCTCATCTTTGGGATTGTATATTGTAAATACCATTGTTACAGAAGAAATGGGTGGTAAATTTGAGCTGATTGACCGTAAGGTTGAATTTAGTAAAAATGGTCATCAATGTCATGGTACAAGAGCGAAAATTACTATTCCAAAGGAGATTCAGGCAGAGGAAGCTGATGCCTGATAATAGGTGATTTTACCTAAAAGATGTGAATTGTTTTTGCAAGGAGGAGTTAGCATTGAGCCCCCAGAGAATCGTCATCGCTGACAATGAATCAATTATTCGCATGGATTTACGTGAATTGCTGGAGGAAGCAGGTCATCAGGTCGTAGGCGAGGGAGCTAATGGTAAAAAAGCGGTAGAACTGGCAAGAAAGTTAAAGCCGGACCTCATTATTCTGGATATAAAAATGCCAGAAATGGATGGAATTACCGCTGCCAAAATAATTGATGATGAGAAGATTGCTCCTGTAATTCTTTTAACAGCATTCAGTCAGTCTGAAATTGTCGAAAGAGCAAAGGATTCAGGCGTTTTAGCATATTTAGTAAAGCCGGTGCAGGAGAGTAATCTTTTCCCTGCGATGGAAATTGCACTTTCACGCTGGCAGGAAATGCAGGACTTAGAGGACCAGCTGTTTAAGGTAAAGGACAGCCTGGAAAACCGCAAAATCTTAGATAGAGCTAAGGGCATATTAATGGATGCGTACAACATAACTGAGTCTGAAGCATTCCGCCGTATTCAGAAATACAGTATGTCTAAAAGAAAGACAATAAAGGAAGTAGCAGAGGCTATTATCCGTCAGGCAACAAAATAAATGCA
>CALZDE010000110.1 GCA_945637225.1 uncultured Selenomonadaceae bacterium | reverse complement strand
CTGTTTACAGTTTTAATTGACTGTATAAACTAATGGAAATTTAAATTTGATTTTAAACTGAATAGGTTACTTATTTTCTAGCAACAATTAAAATCTCTTTTGCATGCTCGTCAATACCATCCAATTTATCATTCCAATGTCCAGCCTGTACAAATCTAGCATCTTCTATGATAAATCCATTCATCTCTAATAATGTCTTTATTTCTGGCATAGTATATCGCTTATCCCTTATAACATATTCAGCAGATAAAACACCATCATCAATAAACTGTTCTTTACGATATACAATCCCCTCTGCATCATCAACAACATAATAGTCAGGATTAAAAACATCACCACTAGACTGCATAATATTACTTGCCTTTAGTGTTTGAAGTAAATTAAGATTATTTTTGATATTTCCAATATGATTAGATTTTGCTTGATACAGTGTTAATTCCATATTCATTACTGAAATTACAAAATAACCACCGTCTCTAAGATTATTATAGGCATTTTTTATAATTTGACTATTTTCTGCTACAGCAGGAAATGAACCAACTACATCATACAGTGCAATAACAGTATCTACTAATGTATCACTTTTAATTTTACGACAATCATCAACGTAAAAATTAACATTTGATAATTCTTTTGCGGATTCTTTCGCATATTTAATATTATTATCAGAAAAATCCACACCAATAACATTTATACCACGTCGTGACAACTCTATAGAATGTCTACCTGTGCCACAACCAAAATCCAAAACTTTATCGCCTTGTTTCATACAACACATCTCAAGAATGTAATCAACCTCACCTTTTGTATGTTTTCGCCAAGGCTGATTTATATCCATTCTACCATATGCCTCTTTAAGCTTGATCTCAGAAAATTGCATAAATTCTTCAAAATGTTTTTCATATTCTTCTGCAAATTCTTGATCTTTAAATGTAAAAGCCAGCCACTCATGACCTGGTTCAATATTGCCCAGCATCCATTTATCTGAACCAAATGCTTTATCTATATTCTCTTCTATTTCATCAACATTCACAAAGAAATTACTATCTACTAAGGATTGATTCTTATCTACCTTATATGATTTTACAAATTCTACTAAATTCCCTAATTCCTTAATTTCTTCTAAATGCTTCAAAACCTCTACTGGTTTCACTTTTCTAAATGTAGCAATTTCAAGAGTCTTAACTGTAAATGGATTTGATGTTGCCAATCCCCACGCAGCATCACTAGAAAATCCCCATATAGAATGCAGTAATTTTCCACCAATCCCCTTATTACGATGCGCTTCTGCAACAACTAGTTGCACGACCCAAGTCATTACATGATTATTAGGCATTGTTTTTCGTAAGTATATTGCATGAGCTACTTCTCTACCCTCAAAAATAGCATAAGATATATAAAAATCATTTTTTACATATCGTTTTTTATAAAACTTAACGCTCATGCGAATACGCTCATTAGGTTTATATGGTGATTGAGCAGAATAAAATCCATAGTTTTCTGAAAAAACCTCTGCACATTGTTGTATTTCTTCTTCATTTAATTCTATCATTTTTTTAGTTTTAAAACTATATTTAGTTAGCATTATAATTCACCTACTTTTTACATACAATCTTAGTTCTTCAACTTATGTTTTCCGTTGCTAACTCAAAAGAACAGTTATATAGCAAACTTCAAACTTCATATCAGCTTTTCATAATCTCTTCCAGCTTCCATATTACATTACTGTAATCACAATAATCATATACTAAATTATGTGCATTTTCTGATAAACGCTTACATTCTGCTGGATTATCCATCAAATAAATCATTCTATTAGCAAATGCTTCATAGTCATCCACTGGCTCCATAAACCCAGTTTCATTGTCGATGACTACATCCTCACATCCACCTATCCTGCAAGTAATTGGGGTCAAGCCGCTTGACATAGCTTCAATCAATGATGTTGGCAACGCTTCATGTCTGGAAGGGAATAAATATATATCTCCCAGCTGATAATATTCCTGTGGATAATCAACCTCACCAACAATTACAGCACTGTTATCTGTAGCTTTTGCCATATTTTTTAACTCATCTAATAAATCTTGTTTTCCTCCACCGACAACAAATAATCTAGCATTTGGATGAGCTTTATGCACTATAGGCCATGATTTTACAACCGTAGCAATACCTTTATCAGCAACAATTCTTGCACAAAACACCACGACCATTGCATTTTTATCTATTCCATGCTTTTGACGTGCAATTTCTTTATCCTCTAATGACAGTGCAGGATATTTATTGGAATCTAAGCCATGAGGCAGAACCGTCACTTTATTTTTATCTATTCCACCCTGCTCAGAATATCCTATTCCAATTTCCTTTGAGGTAGCAATATAATTATCACATAATGATAATATTTTATTACGCCATGTATCTCTTTTGAATATCTCCATCTTGGCGGTTATAGCTAAAGTAACAGGCTTATTCATCAGCTTTGCCCACAATACAGCCCATACTGCAAATTTAGGGGTTCCAATTATATAAAATGCGTCTATGTTCCTATGAGTAGTCAAGAGCCGTAATATAATTTCTAACCAACGAAATGGAGCATGCAAGCGAACTAAATCTATTCCATCCAAATTCTCTCTTGCTTTCGTAAACCAATATTTCTTCTTTGCAAATATTGTGACCTCATTACCACGTTTTATCAATTGTTTCGCATGATTTTCACCATGAAATTCCGCACCACTTTTCGTAGGCAAACCATCCTTAGAAAACTTTTTTCCTACTGCAAAATCCTTTATAAATAATCCTATATGCATATTCAACCTCTTTATCAGCATTAGTCCATTACCTCTAAGCAAGCCTCCAATACGTTATTTGGTGTAACCTCATACAAGCATTTTGGCTTTGGTAAATAAGGACATTCATTTTCACCATAACTGCATGGACAGCATTCTGGGTCATAGCTCATAACTCTTGCATTTTTATTAAATGGTTGCCAGCGCTTAGGACTAGTACATCCATACATAGTAACCATCTTAACTCCAGTTGTTGCGGCTATATGAGTAGCACCTGTATCGACTGTTACAAATAAATCAACCTTTGATATAAGTGCCGCTAAATCAGTAAGACTTGTATCACCACAGAAATTTTCTACCGGCAAACCGATTTCTTTTATGACTTCATCCGAATAAGCCCTGTCTCCGGGTGCACCTACCACAAAAAAGGCTGCATTATATTTTTGATTTAATTCATTAACAACTGTGGCAAAATATTCCTTTGGCCATGTTTTCAGACCAAAGGTTCCCTTAACACACAATGCAATTACCTTATCAGATTTTGGCAATCTACTCAAAAGCATCTCTGCCTTTTCATGGTTCTTTTTAGTAAGATTTGCAAATACCGGAACCTCATGCCCATTTAATCCTGTAAACCCACGCACTATTTCCTGATATGTCTCTGCCTGCAACGTATTTACTATGTCATGCTTTATTTTTATTGTATCAGTATACAGCCATGTCACTTTGCTAGGCTTATCATCAAATATCCTGTCTGCACCTACTCTAGTAGGAATTCCAGCTAAAAAGCACAGAATAGCTGGTCTGAGTTTTCTGTCAAATGATATGGATAAATCAAAATTATGTCTTTTTATCTCCTTTACCATATCCAGCATTTTGCCTAACGAATTCTGCTTAGCCTTATAGTCAAATACCATCACTTCATCAATTACAGGATTATTCTCTACAGCCTGACGGACAACACCCTTACACAGCATTGTAACCTTCGCATTTGGATATGCTTTTTTCAGGAGCGCTATCGCACTGGTCGTCAGCACCACGTCACCAAGATTCACCAATGCATTCACTAAAATATTATTATATTGCTTCATTATTTTCACGCTCCATTATTTTGTCATAAAAAAAAACACGCCTTCAGTATAAGTATATCATACCACTGCGTGTTTTACAATTATTTTAATATATTTTTTACACTATCAGATATAGAATTGTCTATCTCGTCAAGCATAGCAAAACGTCTGCGGTAAACCGCCCTTTTTCGGGTAGGAACTTCTTCCATTGTTTTACGTGCTTCAACTAGTGGCAACTCATAAAAGCGACTGTCATCAGTTGGATTTCCTCCAGCCTCACTCCAAAAATCACTGAAACTTGTTTTTAATTTCCTGTCTACACGTACATGATTATTAGCGTAGTAGCCTTCATTTGTAACTGCATATATTTTCTTCAAGCCCAAGCTTCTCGCAACTGCCTGAATTATATACAATATCATGTTTTTAGTACGATAACCGTGACATGCCTTTGTCATTCGCTTTATAATGTCTTTAGCCTCATCACGATTTGGTCCCTGCATAGCACCAATCCACAAAGAATCATTTCCCTGCTTATCTTTGGCAATCCAGAAAATTATCTGATAAAATTCTTTTTCTCCTAAATAAAGTATAACAGAAGACAATCCTTCCTTACGCTGGCCAGTACCAAATCCCAAAGCCGCACGTACAATCTGTCCTTCAAATTCCCATGTCCACAGATCCATAAACGGTCTATTTATGCTATTTATCTGAAACGCATATTCTGGCTTCAAGGTATTATAGCAAAAATCAAAATGTTCTCTCACTAGCTTACAACGCTCATCAAAAGTAGAACCTTTATAAAAAAATGCTCTTGTTACCTGTTCTATTGGAAATGGTGTATCTTCAATAAACTTTTTTAATTCTGCATTGCTATCGAAATAATTTATTATTGTCTGCATGCCTGAATTATGTAATATAGAACGTGCAACAAAAACAGCCATACGGCGAACCTCACGTGGGTTATTCATATCATATATTTTTTTACCTAATTCTATATAGCCCGCCATATTTACCTCCATAATCATACACTAATTTTAAATTATCGCTAAATAACATTACTTTTTACACATATAATACAGCTTTACATATTTTGCCATGGTATATGCATAATGAAAAGCTGCTAAAATAAATCCTATTTTTCCATCAAGAAATCCTCTGTTAAAAACATAAAATTTCAAGAATCCGCCTATAGGATGTAATATAATATCCGCAAAATTACACTTTTTCCCCTTCTGATACATTTTCTCAGCCATTAATGTAGTATACTGATTAAATTTTTCAAAGTATTTATCCCAGCTCTCATACGTATAATGCTCTAAATGCCCTGCTATCGTTTTACTTTCTAAATCAGTCACTACACCTTCGTGAACGATACCTTCCCACTTAATAGCATCAGTTGGAAATAATCTGGCTACGTAATCTGGACCATGACCGCCATAATTAACACGTTCACCAAATATAATCTGCCTGCGCTGTACTCTATATGAAAAACGCTCATTTAAATTTACTGCTTTTAAAATTTCTTCACGTATTTCCGGCAGTACACGCTCATCAGCATCCAAATAAAAAACCCAGTCAGTTTCCACTTTAGATAAACCAAAGTTTCTTTGTGCTGCAAAATTTTCAAAAGGCTTTAAAAAGACTCTTGCACCACATTTTTGAGCAATATCTCTGGTGTTATCCTCGCTTCCAGAATCTACAATGATTATATCATCAGCAAATTTTACTGAGGCGATACAGTCCTCTATATTTTTCTTTTCATTTCTCGTTAATATAATTACTGTTAAACCATGTCGCATATTTTCGCCTCAACATTTCTTTTGATTATTTACTCCAGCCAATAATTTTTTCTACGCGCTTTGCAAAGGCATCTGGGGAAAATTCACTGCTTGCTTCCTCTAATTCCTCTGCATATTCAGAGACATTTTCATCATAATCGTTAATGAAATCTTCTAACGTCTCCTTCAAATCATTTAAATCTCCACTCTTGAACAATTCACCTATACGATGAAGCTCAAATACCTCTGGATTCATATCATCACTGGCGATTACAGGCTTCTGGAAGCCTATAGCAGTAAAGAGCATGCCTCCCCAATGATACAAATAACGATTAGCGGAATATGGAAGCAGTAATACATCTATTTCAGAAATTGCCTTTTGCCATTCTGGACCTATTAAGCCCTTATGCAAAAATTCCATATCATCTCTGTCCTTATATTTTGCGATAATACGTTCAAAATCCTCCGCATCCTCTGGGTGCATTGTTGAACCTTGTACCATCAATTTAACAGGACGAGTATAATGACCTTTTATGTATACCTCTAAAAAATCTTCCAGCTTTTTTTCCCTGCGATACTGTCCAAAAAATCCTATCTTAAGCACATCTTTTTTCTCAACCTTTGGCTGAAAATCTATATCCCTAGGCGTAAAGGTTGGCGGATATATAGTATACATATTTGATAGCTTTTGACCAAATATAGTCTGTCCAAAAGTAAGTACGACAAATTTTATATTAGGATTATATGTAAACTTTTTAGCTTCCTTAAAAAACTTCTTTACTTCCTTAGGATTAATTCCATGAAGAATAAAAATTACTGGAACTGGTGAACGTTGCAGAACATTCTTAGCCAAGGCTCGCAAATAACGATAAGTAGATGTAGGAATAATAATAGCATCTACCTTCTTTTGCATTATCTCCATATATAACTGTTTATACCATTTCTGACGATTCCACTCTCGTCTAAATGAGGCAACCAGCTTTTTTAATCCTGTTATGCCAGTGTAGGAAACAACATCTCCCTCCAGCTCCTTTACAGGCACCTTGTAATCAAAGGCAAACTTAAACCCCTTAGGTACCAAAAAAGACACCTCATGCCCCAGCTTTTGAAATTCTTCGACTATTATTCTGTCAAAATCAACTTCATGACCACCCGGTGTCATTATGTTTTCAAATATTGCTAAACGCATCAGATACTCTCCTTTATAATGCCCTCAATCATGAAAATGCAACAAGCATTTTCTTCCTATGACAGCGTTTCAACGACGATGGAGATATGCTCCACCGTGTTTATAGAATAAGATACCCGCCACTTATAGAAGTGGGGGACATCTCTTAGTCGTTATAAGACGTGAACTGGCACTTTTATACGCATTGATAAATTTAGACAGCTCGCT
>CALZDE010000109.1 GCA_945637225.1 uncultured Selenomonadaceae bacterium | reverse complement strand
TATAATTCATACTAAAAATATATGCTAACTAACTTTATTTAGTGAATGAAATAAATTATTGAGCATTTCAGAAAGGAAATATCTATGAGAAAAATCGAAATATTTGATGGCGGTTTTGGTACTGAATTACAGAAAAGTGGTGCTTTAAAGCCTGGTACCTGCCCCGAACTTCTGAATATAGAAAATCCTGATGCTGTAAAAGCTGTTCATCTAAGCTACATTGAAGCTGGTTCCACCATGATTGATACCAATACCTTCGGTGCTACCCGTCTAAAGCTGGAGCATTACGGCCTCGGTGACAGAGTTGTTGAATTAAATACTGCGGCAGTACGTATTGCCAAGGAAGCCGCTGGAGATAACGCAAAAGTCGTTGGCGGTATGGGTCCTACAGGCCGTTTCATTAAGCCACTGGGTGACCTTGACTTTGAGGAAGCCTATGACAACTTTGCTGAACAGGCGAAAGCACTTGCTGAAGCTGGAGCGGATTATATTCTCATTGAGACTCATATTGATATGCAGGAAACACGTGCCGCACTTCTTGCCGCAAAATCCGTTACCAATCTTCCTGTTATCTGCCAGCTTTCCTACAGTGAGGACGGACGTACTGTAACTGGTACTGACCCACAGACCGCTGCTATTACCCTTGACGCTCTTGGTGCTGACATCATCGGTATCAACTGCTCTCTTGGACCAGAACAGCTCGTGCCTATCGTAAAAATCCTTGCTGAAAATACAGATAAGCCAATCAGCGTTCAGCCAAATGCAGGCCTGCCACTTCTCGTTGATGGAAAAACCATTTTCCCAATGGGACCAGAGGATTTCGGCAAGTGGGTACCTGAGCTTTTAAAAGCTGGTGCAACCTACATAGGCGGTTGCTGTGGCACTACCCCAGAACATATACGTGAAATCAAAAAGGCGGTAACAAAATGTGAAGCTTCCCTTCCTCCGCACCGTCCAATCCGCCGTCGTCTCATGCTCACCAGCCGCAGTAAAACAGTTACCATTGACAAGGAGCTTCCTACTGCTCTTATCGGTGAGCGTATCAACCCTACTGGCCGTAAGAAATTAGCCGCTGAGATAAAGGATGGTTCCTTCCTTTCCGTCAAAAAGGAAGCTATCGACCAGGTAAAGGCTGGTGCAAAGCTTCTCGATGTAAATATGGGTGTTGGCGGTATTGACCAGGCCGCCGCTATGAAACGTGCCGTTACTGAGATTGCACAGCTTACAGATGCACCTCTCGTCATTGACACCAGTGACCCTGTTGCACTTGAAGCAGGTCTTCGCTATTATCCTGGCCGAGCCCTCATTAATTCCGTCAGTGCAGAACAGGCTCGTCTCGATACCTTTATCCCACTGGCGAAAAAGTATGGTGCCGCAATTCTCTGCTTGCCTCTTACTGATGAAGGACTGCCAAAGAATCCTGCACAGCGTATTGAAATCATGGATACCATCATCACCAAGGCAAAGGAAGCAGGGCTTAAAGATGGTGACTTCCTCTTAGATGGCCTTGTAATGACAATAGCTTCCGCCCCTGATGCCTGTCAGCAGGTATTAGAAACACTTCGCCTCTATCGTGAGAAATACGGTTACCCTGCTACAATGGGACTCAGCAATATTTCCTTCGGCCTGCCAAACAGACCTCTCATTAATAGTACCTTCTTCAGTATGTGCCTTGCCGCTGGTCTTGATGCACCTATCATGAATCCATATGATGATTCAATGCAGAACGCTCTCATGGCAAGCATGGCACTTCTTGGCAAGGATCCTAACGGACGTGATTACAGCAGAAACGAAGCCAATCTTGCAGTGCCAAAGGCAGCCGCTACCGCAAAGCACGTTGAATTAGATGCTCTTTCCGCTATAAAGGCAGCCGTTATTGACGGTGATGCTGACGCTATGCCAGAGCTTATTGACAGGGCTTTAGCAGAGGGAAATGACCCTAACGAAATTACCGAAAAGGCACTTACTGCCGCTATGAACGACATAGGCATTGACTTCGGTGCAGGACGTGTGTTCTTGCCACAGGTGCTTTTAGCCGCTGAAGCTATGCGCGGTGCATTTATCCATCTCAAGGAAAAATTCCCTGCTCAGGAAGGTACCACTAAAGGAACTGTTGTTCTTGCTACTGTAAAGGGCGACGTTCATGACTTAGGCAAGAATATCGTTGGTGCACTTCTAGAGAACAGCGGATTTAAGCTCATTGATTTGGGCAAGGATGTCCCTGCAGAGGAAATCGTTCGTTCTGCCATTGAAAGCAATGCAGATATAGTCGGACTCTGCGCTCTCATGACTACCACCATGACACAGATTGATGAAGTAATCAAACAGCTGAAGGAAGCTGGCTGTCCTGCCAAGGTAATGGTAGGCGGTGCCGCTCTCACTCAGGAATATGCTGATGAGGCTGGTGCTGACTTCTATGCTTCTGATGGTGTTGTTGCCATGAATCTTGCCAATGAAATAGTTGAAAACAACTAAAATTACGTAAAAAAAGAGGGCTGATACAATCAGTTTTATGAAATGAGGGGAACTGCATTTCGTTATTACTGGTTGTTCAGCCTTTTTTAATATATATCATCAATATTCGTAATAGGTCCCTTTAAATCTTTCACCCCACGAATATTGTTCCATGTACTCTCCATTATAGGCACTTCTGTTCTTGCCATCCAAAAAGTCAAATACATCTCCTTCCAAGAGATTTTTATTTACGCTGTATCCCTTAGGAGAATGCAGAACCAAATCCTCTGCATCCACATCAGCCAGTGCATCAAGCAAAAAGCGGAGCAGGTTGCTCATATAACGCTGGGTTACACGTGAATAGGTCTCATCCTCAAATACCATCAGTGCAAGCTCCCTGCGTGTTACCTCCGCCCCATTGCGGTCAACAAGATAAGCAAATATTTCCTTGCATTTTTCTCGTGGAAAGTTAAAGGGCTTTCCATTCATAAACAGAGTAAAATTACCGAATGTCTGTGCGTAAAATTTTCTTTTTGGCAATACTGGAAATCTCAGATGAGACAGCTGTAATCTTATCTGCAGGGCATCTACTGGCTTCTGTACATAACCAGAGGCAAACATCGAAAAAGCTTCTCCTGCATATTCACTGTAGCCTGTCACAAAAACAATATTTATATCCTTATAAAGCTCCATCAGCTTTCTAGCCAGCACTAAGCCCGTCATTTCAGGCATCTGAATATCCAAAAATGCCACATCCGCGCGGTTATTCTTAGCAAAATCCAAAACCATTTTAGCATTGGAAAACAAATACATCTCTGCCGAAGCATCTGCCTTGCGAATAGCATCATCAAGCATTCCCAACATCAATGGCTCATCATCACAGACAATTATCTTCATTTAGATTTCCCTCCCTATTCATTGACCTTCTCTCTAGGAATAAATATTTTCGCTAAAGTTCCATTACCCAAACTACTTCTAATGGTTATAGTACCGTTACAGAAATACTTCAGACGCTCTCTGGCATTGGCTATGCCTATATGAGTACCATCATCCCAGTCAATAGCGGCAGTGTCAAAGCCTACACCATTATCCTCGATGATAATTTCGTAACCATCATCTATCTCATAGGAGGATATTATTAAATTTCCGCCCTCTGCCCTTGAGCATAAGCCATGTTTTACGGCATTTTCCACTAAAGGCTGAACCGTCAGTGCAGGAATAAAAAACTCATTCGCACATATATCAAGTTCATAATTAAGCCTGTCACCGAATCTTTCTTTTTCAATTCTGAGATAAAGCTCCGTATGCCTCATTTCAAGCTCAAAGAGCACAGGTTCTACTATACTCAGTGTCTTCAGATTTCCTCTGAGATAATTCGTAAAATCAATAGATATCCTTTTTGCCTTCTGAGGGTCAATATCGCAAAGAGCCGCTATCGAGCTGAGAGTGTTATATACAAAATGAGGCTGAATCTGAGAAAGCATTACCTTAGTCTGAAGATTTTTCATTTCTACCTGTTGTAAAGCCTGCTTTTTCTCCTCTTCCTGCAATCTTGCCGCCTTTTCCATATCGTCTATCTCTGCCTGAATAAGTGTTCTATTATTCTTTGCCATAAAAGTACAGACAATGGTAATAGCTAATCCAATGCAAAATGGCTCTGACTGCTCAAAAAAGCATTCCGTATAAGCAAAATCCAAATCCAATGCACCAGAAGAAAACAACGCTTCCCAAATACCATGATAACCACTTGGTATAGTCACTGTACAGGTTTCCTTGGTCATCAGATAGTTGTAATTGAAATATCCGTACCTAAGACCATAGGTAATCTGTACAAAAGCCACTATCAGCCCCACGCACGAGCATACACATCCGACCACCGCCGTAGCTATATGCCTGCTGTACCACACCGACAAAATAATAGGCAGATAGAAGTATCCCCACCACAGGAGATTAAACATCAGAGAATTTTGTATAGCACAGAGAAGCAGTAAGGTACACTCAATATATTTAATGTCAGAACCTATCCCTTTCCTGTACTTGATAAATTCATTCATCAACAAGAGCATAACCGCTTCAAAGCTATACCAGGCAAATACCCTTTCATCCACATCAATTAACGGATTCCAATCACATATCAGAATGTTAAATACCAGTATGAAGATAACACAGTAATTCAGCTTAATCGTAAAAAGATTGCCCTTTAGTTCACTTTCCTGAAATATTCTTTCTGTTATTGACATAATATCACGACCATACAAAACCAGCCTTTACCATCTGCCACCAGCTAAAACCTTCTTAAAATCAGTATCTAAATATTGATTTTCATTGTACACGTCCACATAAATATAGTAAAGTCCACGGCTGATCATTTTCATTACACCACCTTTCAATATATCATCATTACCTCTAATTTCAAGTATATCACAGCCATGTACACCAAATGTACACCAAATCATTAGTATTTAGATAAAATTTAAAAAATTTTTCACCAATTTAAGATTTTAGCCACCCTATCCTTTAAAAATTCTGCAAATTTTCTTGAACCCTCTGCCGTTGGATGGGTATCATCCCCCACATAATCCTCTGAGGACAACAATGGTTTCCTGTTATTCACTGGAATATAGTACACATCCTTGTAGCCGTTCCTGTTCAGCTTATTGACGGCTTCATTTATCCAATTGCCTGCATCCTTGTGTATGTTAGAAGGGAGCGGTTCTATACAAATTATCTTTGCCTCGGGATTATACTGATGAATTGTCAGCACGAGATTTACATAGCCCTTGACAAAATCATTATGCTCTGGCTTAGGACTGTCAAGGCTGAAATCGTTTGTGCCCAGCTCTATCAGTACGGCATCTACTGGAAACTGACTGAAATCCCACTTCGGATTTTTATTATCCGCAACCCATGAATAATTTACCCACGCATAGCGGTCTGCGGTATGAACCTCATTGTAAGGCGGTTTTTCACCATAATTATGAATAACCCCCTCACCCGAACGTGCCGAAACACTGTAATCCGCATCAAGCATTCTCGCCAGCTGTGGACCATAAGCCATATCATTATCGCCCTTATCATACCATGGCAAATCCTGCGGACCATCGTTGCAGGCTCCAGCACTGATAGAATCACCTACAAATTCCAAACGTCTTTCCTTTGGCTTGTCAGGAGCCATCATATAACCGCCATCATTTAACTCAAAACCGTAAATATGACTTATGCCAGCCTCGCCCTCCGTAGAACGAACCAGCAAAAGTGAATGCTTGCCTTCTTCAAGACCTTTTGCCATAACAGTTTTGCCATCCTCAATTTTAAATTTGGTAAAAGGTGCACCATCTATACTGTACCGCCACCATGAATGGTCGCCTGCACTATATAATAAAATGTCTGTTCCATAAAAATTAGCTTTGATATAGGTAGCACCATAACCACAGCTATAATCATTTTTTGTCTTTTCCCACCGCCCGAAGTACTGTATATGGTTATCCGATGGAAAAATCGTCACTGCCTCAGCTGGTGAACTGGCAAAAAGACAAGTACATGCAAAAAGTGAAGCCAAGAATTTTTTCATGATAATCCCCCTAAAAATATTTATTCCGAAACTTTATTTTTCCCTAAAAAATGCTATACTATAAATAACACAAATCTACAGAAAGAAAGTGATTCTATGAAAATGAAAACAGCCCTTACTATTGCTGGAAGTGATTCAGGTGGCGGTGCTGGCATTCAGGCAGATATAAAGACCATGACTATGAACGGTGTCTTTGCTACCTGTGCCATAACAGCCCTTACTGCACAGAATACCTTGGGTGTAACAGGAATTATGGATGTTTCCGCTGAATTTCTTGCTAAGGAGCTTGACGCAGTTTTTACGGATATTCCACCTGACGCAGTAAAAATCGGCATGGTATCTGCTACTTCTATTATCGAAACAATCGCAGAAAAACTTATAGAATACAAGGCTAAAAACATTGTCCTTGACCCTGTAATGGTCGCTACCAGCGGAGCAAAGCTGATTTCTGACGATGCTATTTATGCACTCACCGAAAAGCTCATTCCACTGGCTACCCTCATCACACCTAATATCCCCGAAGCCGAAGTATTGGCAGATATGAAAATAACTTCTGTTGAGGATATGCTGAGTGCCTCCAAAATCATAAGTGAAAAGTATAGTTGTGCGGTTCTTTGCAAGGGCGGTCACAGTCTCAATGACTCAAACGACCTTCTGTACAGTGCAGGAAATTACAAATGGTTTAACGGCAAACGCATTGACAATCCAAATACCCATGGTACAGGCTGTACGCTTTCCAGTGCTATTGCTTCCAACTTAGCAAAGGGCTATGATTTAGAAACCTCCATACAGAGGGCAAAGGATTATATCTCTGGTGCATTAAACGCTATGCTGGATTTAGGAGCAGGAAGCGGACCTATGAAGCACAACTTCAATCTGACAGGAGAATTTTCCAAGTAAATATTTCCTAAATTGAAAAATGGCTACTGCAAAAGCGCAATAGCCATTTCTTATAATGCCCTCAATCATGAAAATGCAACAAGCATTTTCTTCCTATGACAGCGT
>CALZDE010000108.1 GCA_945637225.1 uncultured Selenomonadaceae bacterium | reverse complement strand
TTTACGACATTTTTGATAAATTTGCAAGGGAAATATTTGTTTGACAGAAAATTTAGTATAGTGATTATAAAAAGCAAAAGCGTCCTACCCAATTGCGGAACGCTTTTTACATACTTATTCAATTGATACTAATGCCCTGCGCATAATCTTATTGATATATCTATTGATGTAGCCATCCAGCACAACTTCCTTAACTACGCCACGATGGTTACTGCCCTGCATTGGGCTATGTTCATCCCATTTCATCTCATCGCCAATTTCTGTATGCAGAATATCAAAAACAGGCTTGGTATGAGTCTTATTTACAAGGCGTACTGCCAGCTCAAACATCTGCCAGAGTATATCCTTATCTTCATAACGGCCCTTCATAACACAGTCACGCATGGTATCCCACAGAACAGGCAGACATTTTTCATTAGCAAGGCTTACAATAAATGCCTCATAATCCTCATCATGACGCATAACCTCTGAAAGCATTGGCTTCGTGTACATTGTCACTTCATTCGTGTATGCATCGAAAATCTGACGGCATCCGCCAAACATATTGTCCATTTCGTTGCGGAGGGTTTCCATCTTTCTTTCCTGGCGCTTTATAACGCTGCTCTGACGCTCTACCTTTTCATTGAGGCTGTCTACCATGCGCTTAAGTGCATCACGCTCTGCTTCCAAGGTTTCTGCCTTATTTACCTGATGAGTGTTATTTGCCAGCTCACTGTTAAGGTCATTGATAATGCCATCACGAATGCTGACAATACCATTAAGCCTGTCAATCTCAGAACGGTAGTTATTAACTATATTCTGATAATATGCCAGCTTCTTTTCATACTCACTCACTATTTTTTTGTGGTCTGCCAAAGCTACTGACATTGCTGTTTTGAGGTCATTAACGGCTGTCTCATCAGTCACAGTGACTTCTTTTATTGCAACTTCTGGCTGAGGAATTGGAGCTTCTGCAATAGCAGGGTCTTCCTCCACCTTGCCAGGTCTGTCAGCTTTTTCTGTTTCACCCGACACAATATCGCGTATAGTTTCCTTTACCACTTCATATTCTAATGAATCAAGAAGTTTTTCTAAAAATTCTGTTTTATCCATATACATCACTCTTTTTCAGTTAATCATTTTATCTATTTATTTCTTGCCAAAGACATGAGCACACCTGCAAGGCAAAGAACCGCCATTATTTTATAGCACATTTCTGAAGCTTCTAAAAACGTTCCATAACTGCCAGCAATAACATGACCTACATCATAGTAAGAAAGCAAAATTGTCACAAATGCCATAGAAAAGCTCTGTCCATAAGTACGCATTGTAGATAGCACTGAAGCCGCTGTACCATATTCCTTAGGTGTCACCGCTCCCATAATGGCATTATTGTTAGGTGATGAGAAAATTCCCATTCCCAAGCCTGTAAGCATAAGAAGCAATACCACAAATCCCAAAGGCGTATCCTCTGAAAATGTAGACATAGCAAAAAGACATGCACAGTTTATAGCCATACCTGCTGAAGCTACCTTGCCAGGGGAAATTCTGTCAGACAAAGCTCCTGCCCACCTCGAAATCAAAGCCATCATTATAGACTGAAACAAAATAAAAAATCCTGCCCTTGAAGGAGACATTGAGCATACACTCTGCAAATAAAGAGATATCATAAATCCTATGGAAAATGTTGCACTGTAATGTATCATGGATGCTATATTGCTTAAGGTAAATACCTTATTACCCTTGAATATTCTTATATCCAAAAGAGGAGACGGTGCCTTAAGCTGCCACCAGATAAATGTTATCAGCAAAACAACACCTGCCACCAACAGCTTTTGCCCCAAATCAGAATCTATTTCTGTAAGACCATAAAGGAAAAGCGGTGTTGCCATTAAGTAACAGACCGCACCCTTCACATCAAGCTTAGAATCCTTACCGCCATACCATTCTTCTTTGACACGGCTTATAAGAATCACGCTTATCAGCATCAGCAACGATGTAAGAAAGAAAATTGGCCGCCAGCCAAGATATTCACAGATAAATCCTCCCACAACCGGTCCCAAGGAAAGTCCCGTATAAACAGCTGTAACAGAACTTCCTAAAATCCTGCCCCGTTCTGTCGGTTTATGGGAAGCAACAAGAATAGCCATGCTCGTGCCAAAGACAAGTGCCAATGAACAGCCCTGAAAAAAACGCCCAATACTCAGAAAGGTTACAGAATTTCCAAAGCCAAGTATCACGCTTATTACGGAAAAACAGAGAATGCCAATGGTATAAATCTTTCTTTGTCCCACAATGTCCGCCACTCGTCCCATTGGAAGGAGCAGCATGGAAGAACCGAAAAAATAAGCTGATACAATAAAGCCCAGTTCATCTGCCGAAGCGCCAAACTCCACGCCCATCACAGGCAAAGCTACATTCAGTGAGGAACCAGTAAATGCTCCTATAAATGAGGCTATAATAGTTGAATAAAAAACATATTTTTCTGAACTCAAATAAACTCACTTCTTAGACTTATTTTTAAAAATTTATTCCTCAGTATATTCGGCCTTATTAATAAGCTCCTGACGAATTTCTTCAGGCACCAGACCACCGCCAGTAGCCCAGACAATATGAGTAGCATTTTTCATCGTACCATCTTTTATATTCATCACTGAGTCAGCATATTCAGCAGTCTCAATACTATGCAGTACCGCCACACCCTCAAATGCCGCACAGGCACTAGGCTCAATGAACAGGCCCTCTGTATTCCACAAAGCCTTCAGGTAACGGTTGAGCATTCTGTCATGCACTGTCATTTCTCCGCTGAGGAAAGGACGAATTAAACGGCTTGCCAGACCAGATGGCCTGCTGACAGCTAAACCATCAGCTTCTGTTTTACCTGAAAGTCCAATATCTTGCACAGAAATATGCTCGAAAAGACCAGTAACAAGACCAAGAAGCATACAAGGCGCACTTACAGGCTCTACAAAGAAGCAATGTACATTATCGCCAAATGCCAGCTTCAAGCCCAAGGTAATACCAGCAGGAGCACCGCCTACACCACATGGAATATACACCAAAAGAGGATGATTTTCGTCTACCAAAATATTTTTCTTTTTCAGCTGTTTTTTCAGATAATGAGCAGAAACAGAATAACCCAGCAGCAAATCTACGGATTTTTCATCATCCACGAAATGGGTAAACTCATCCTTGGAAGCGGCTTCACGTCCTTTAGCTACTGCCTCACTGTAATTTCCCTCATATTCTACCACAGTAACGCCCTTTTCACGAAGAAGTGCCTTTTTCCATTCCTTCGCATCAGAAGACATGTGGACTACAGCCTTAAAGCCTAAAACAGCCGCCATAATGCCAACGCTGAGACCGAGGTTGCCAGTAGAGCCCACCTGAATGGTATACTGACTGAAAATTTCTTTTGCCGATGGAGTCGCTAATTTGGTATGGTCGTCCTCGTCATCATCTAAAATTCCTTTTTCTAAAGCAATTTTTTCTGCAAAGCAAAGAACCTCATAAATACCGCCACGAGCCTTCACAGAACCAGCTACCGCCAGCTCACCGTCCATCTTAATGAAAAGATCGCCAAGAATATTGCAATTCTTTTTATCATTAAGGAACTGCTTCATATTATCTATTTTCACTAAATCAGACTCAATGATACCATTATTCGCCGCTGTCTCTGGAAAAAGCTTCATCATAAGAGGAGCAAAATGCTTTACGCGAAGTCTGGCATCAAAAACATCTACACGACCTAGTGGAGCATGTCCAATAGCCTCCGCATAAGGTATCTTTGCAGGATTGCGCCATGCTGCATTGATACCATTCTGCATATCATTTAAAAGAGCATTGCGTACCTCAAGGGCTGTCATGTTATCTATTTCCATATCTGTCGTCCTCTCTTTACTTTTATGCTAAAACAGGGTCAGTAATGCCATTTGCTTCAAAAGCCGCCTGTCTGTCAATACAAGTACCGCACTTGCCACATGGTTTATCATTGCCCTCATAGCAGGACCATGTAAGCTCATAAGGTACCTTCAGCTCTATTCCCATGCGCACTATATCCTTCTTGGTAAAAGTGGCAAAAGGAGCTTCAAGTTTCAGCTGATGACCTGATCCCTCATAAATCGCCTTATTCATATAGTCTACAAAATCCTGAGAACAATCTGGATAAGCAAAGCCAGCCGCATCATCAGAATGCGCACCATAATAAATCACATTACATTCCTTGCTGATAGCAATACTAGCCGCTGAAGACAGGAACAAACCATTTCTAAATGGTACATAGGTACTTACAGGAGTATCTCCTTTGGTTTCCTCAATCTGCTCTGCATAGCTTTTTTCTGGAATTGCTTCATCGGAATGCTTCAAAAGTGAACAGTCACTGTACTGAAAAATCTTCGTCAAATCCAAAAATAAATGCTCTACACCATAATATTCAGCAACCTTAATAGCAGTCTGAATTTCCTTATCATGCTTCTGACCATTGGAAATAGTCAGTGCAATAACATTATCCTTACCATGCTTATCTACAGCTAAAGCCAACGCAGTGGTAGAATCCAGTCCGCCACTCGCTAAAACCATTGCTTTCATTCGATACACCTCTCCAGACCTAAGAACTGCTTTTTCTCTAAAAATCTATATTAAAGACGGTAGTAACCGCCAATCATGACAGCCTTTGCACTATGCGCATGACCAACATCAGGCGTTACTGCTACAGGAAGATAATCAGGCACAAAGTTTTTCAAAATATCCTCTGCCTTATACTTTCCTTCCTCTGCCAACTGGGTAAATGTCCCCAATAGAACACCGTTTACCTGCTCAAAAACACCCATTTGCTTTAACTGACTGAAATAGGTCGTAAGCTGTTCTACTCCGCCCCGCCAGCCTTCAAGCAAAAGAATATGCCCCTTGATATCAGGGAAAAACGGTGTGCCAGCCAGCTTCAAAAAACAGCGGGCATTTCCACCAATAACAGTACCATGCATTTCCTCACCCTGCACAAATTCATAGCCGAAATCCAATAGCATATTATCATCATTATTGTTGAGGAAGCTTTCTAGACACTCCAACTGCATACCGCCCTCAGTACGGGTAAAATTCTTTGGCTGATAAAGAACAGACCTCTCACCATTCATGCTGTAAATAGCATTGGCAATTGTAGTGTTATCACTGTAGCCCCAATAAACTGCTTCTGAACTGCACATAAACTGAAAATCAAGGTGGCAAAGCACCTCATTGGCAATATCACCGCCAGAAACATCCCATACAGCTGTAATATCAGGGTCAGCGTACATCTGCATCAAAGCCTCTGCCCTTACTTTGCCTGAAGGATTTCTGCCATATTTATCCTGAAAGAGATAATCACTAAGCACTGGCTCCAAATCAAAATAGCCCATCTTACAGGTCAAATCATCAATTACTGGTATATCCTGCTTTGAAAGGCAGTTAGAACAGCATACAATACCTATCCTGTCACCTCTGCGCATCCTCATCATCTCCTTCATTAAACTATTTTTCTCAAAACTACATTCCTATTATAACATACTACTTCAATAAAGTACAATGCTATTTTATTCATTACATACTGAACCATGATAATAATATTTATAAAAACACATTGTCAAAAACGTTTTTTTGTGGTATAATATGCAGAATTACATTGTACGAAAAATATTTTGGAGGTTTTTGATGAATAACAGAACATTAAAAGACACCTTGCAGATAGGCTTTGCACTGTTTGCTCTTTTTTTTGGTGCCGGCAATTTGATTTTTCCGCCTTATCTTGGCTGGCAGTCAGGAGATAACTGGTTTGTTGGCTTTTTGTGCTTCCTTTTTGTAGATATTGGCATGGGGCTTTTCATCATCTGTGCTATTGCAAAAATCGGTGAAGGCTCTGAGGGTATCGTCAATCCTCTGGGGCGGAAATGTACTTTTATATTTCTATCAGCAATATGCTTATGTATTGGACCATGTATAGCCATCCCGCGAACAGCTTCACTGACATATGATATCGGCGTGGTTCCAGCCTTTGGCGAAGTAAATTCATGGATTGTTACCTTTGTATTTTTTGCAATTGCCTTTGTTTCATCCATAAGAAAAAGCAAGGTAGTTTCCCTGATAGGTAACGGCATGGCTCCTATTATGCTCGTAGCACTGCTTTTTATGATAGCTGTAAGCATTATTAACCCAATTGGCGATATTGCACCTAGCTACAGCATGGAAACTGTAATTCAGGACAGCTTGCTGGCAGGCTATCAGACTATGGATATGCTGGCGGCAGTTATCTTTGCAATTGCAATGCTGAATGCTATTAAAGAAAAAGGATATCAGCGACTTTCCCAGCAGTCATTCATGCTGAAATGGGGCGGTCTTTTCGCTACTTTCCTATTATTTATGGTCTATGGCGGTCTTGCTTACATTGGTGCAACAGCCTCTGTAAATGTTACTGAAGAAATGAGCCAGTCACGCCTTCTGGTAGCTCTCGTATACACCTTAATGGGAGATATGGGCTTAAACCTTCTGAGCGTAATCGTAAGCTTTGCCTGCCTCACAACCGCTATTGGACTTCTGACCTCAATAAGCGAATACTTCGAGGAACACCTTCACATCAGCTACGAAATTTTAGTAATGATATTCACCATAGTATCATGGATTTTATCTAATCTCGGTACTACCGCTATTATAAGTCTGGCGGTGCCAATCCTAAATCTCCTTTATCCAATCCTCATAATTTTGACATTTTATGCGTTCATAAGAGAAATTGTTTATTTCTATGAGCCATGCCAATTTGCTGTATTTGGAGCTTTTACGGTATCTCTTATACAGGAAATAGAAAAAGTAATTACCATGGATTTAATATCCAGCTGCCTTCCTTTAAACGGTATTGGCTTTGCATGGCTGATACCTTCACTGGTGATGTTTGTCCTAGGAATAATATATTGCAGAATTAGAAGTTAAAATCAAATAAACAGACCATTCAAAAACGCCTGATATCCATGATAATCAAGCGTTTTTTATCATAATGTGGCAGAAGACTCCCACCTCTATAGGTGGGGGATGAATGCCA
>CALZDE010000107.1 GCA_945637225.1 uncultured Selenomonadaceae bacterium | reverse complement strand
AGGCTCCCTGCATATCCGTAGGGAGCCTAAGTTTTTAAGGAGGAAAATCAATATGAAGAACCAAATATGCGAGGCCATGGAGCGATACGGAGCATCTAACCTCTCAAACAAACAGCTTTTGACTGTGCTGCTCAATGGCAACAAGAAGCTCCCTGCCCTTTTTGAGGAAAATTACCTCAGTGACAGTACTGACCAGCTCGATATTTTGGAGATAGCGGGGTTGACTTTTGACGAACTTAAAAGCCGAGGCAAGTTAACCGATAGCGAGACCGCGCGCATAGTAGCTGGTATTGAAATCGGCATCCGCGTTGCAACGGCAAATGAAAGGAAGGAACGTATAAAAATTAACGACCCGTCGGACGCTGCTAAGCTATTACAAAAACGACTTCAATTTCTCACTCATGAGGAGTTAGTCGCTGTTTTACTCAACTCCAAACACGAAGTAATTAGTAGCAGGCTCATCAGCCGTGGCGCACTTACCTCTTCCATCGTTGATCCAAGGGAAATTTTTAGCTACGCCTTATCAAAGCATGCATGTTTCGTAATCGTAGGGCATAATCATCCATCTGGCCACTCTTCACCGTCACAAGAAGACGAGGTTTTTACCGCCATCCTTGAAGCAGCTGGCAAAATTCTCGGCATATACCTATTAGATAGCATTATCATAGGTCGCGGAGAATATTACAGCTTCGCAGAAGCTGGCAAAGTGGATAGTAACAATGATTAGCCATACAAAGGGGTTTCTGAAACATTATACCCTGCTATAACGATGGAAAATGAAAGGAGAAAAAGAACATGGCTCAATTAGACGAAATCAGAAGCATCATTATGAACATGAAGGCCCAGAGCAGAGCTCAGGTACAGGGGGAAGTATATCCAACCGAAGGCAATGCGGCGCTCGCCATTGAACAACCAGCAGTGAAAGTAGCTGAGCCCATGCAGCTAATTCGCGGAGGGAGGATGGAAAATTCCCGTAGTGAGAAGCCGAACACACAAAATCTGATGGGCAAGTATGGGGATACCGACCCATTGCAAAAGCAGGAAAAAGATACTCGTGGCGAGGCTTCTAGCGAGCCCGTAGAGCCTTTTAAAAATGGGGGTCCTAGTGTTTATACCTGTCAAAAAATTAAGGACGCTGTAAAGGAGCTTATTTTTGGCGTTCACTACGGCCAAGTAAAAGGAATCAAAGGCAACCTGTTATTTAAGGCAGGAGCCATCAAACTCCTGCAGCTTTGTGGCTATAAGCATACCGACCAGTTGCTAGACAAAACTGTGGATGCTACTAATGGGTTCATTGGTTACACGGTCAAGGTAGTTATCGTTGACGAAAACGGAGTACCAATTGCTGAAGCCATAGGCAGCGCTAATAGCTTGGAAAAGAAATTTGCTGATAAAGGGTTCTCATCCGATTATCTGCTTGCAAACATGGCCCAGAAAAGGGCATTAATCCAAGCTATCAAAGAACTACTCGTTTAAATTGCCAAGACGGTGGATGGAGAAAATCTATCCACCGTTTTTCTTAAAAAAATTAGTAAAAAAAACAACAACAAAAAACATACTCTTTGTGTTGTGATTACGAAAAGTGCCTATGTTGTTGTTATGTAATATATGTATACAAATGTATTAATGTGGGTGCCTGAAAACCCGCATGGTTAAGCCTTTTTTTGAATGTAAATATGAGAAATTATCTGCGTGCTATGAGAATTTAGCTGCTAAATATGAGAAATTGTCTGCGTACTATGAGAAATTATCTGCATACTATGAGAAATTGTCTGCGTATAATGAGAAATAAAAAATCTCCTTTTATGAGTAGGGCAACTTTTTCGTTATTGACAGAGTGCAGCGTGAGGAATATACTGTGATTAGGGAATAGCTGCAGGGAAGGAGCAATACAATGCCACGTGGGAGACAAGCGAGACCAGCTAAGGAAATCATGATAAATGAAGAAGCCACAATAAAGATGCGGAATGAAGTGGTTAATGGCAAATACCATCTGCCACTACTGGAAATGCGTATGCTGATGGCTTTGGCTGGACATATATCCAAGAATAGTGAAGGTTTTGAGTGCTACTCAATACCAGTTAAAGAACTGGCTGAGTTTATGATGCTCAATGAGACCACTCAATATACAGTAATCAGGAAGTTGGCAAGGAACCTTAGAAGAAGAGAGCTTTTCTTTGAGTGGTTTGCTCGTCCTGATAGCAAAAAGAAATCATGGCTAACCACTGGTTGGTTTGACTACATCATGTACGATGATGAGACCATGTCCATTGAGTACCAGTTTGCCAGCAAGATTGAACCGATGCTGCTTCAGGTACAGAAGGCGTACATCCAACTGCAATGTAAACCGTTGATGGCCTTCAAGTGCATGTACTCAAATAGGCTCCTGATGCTAATAATGGAATGGGAAAAGATTCAGCCAAGGAAAATATCCATTGACGAGCTCAGGGATATGTTTCAGCTGACCGAGAAGTACAAATTATATGCTGATTTCAAACGGTTTGTAATGGAACCAGCTATTAAAGAGATTAATGCCATGTCTGATTTTACAGTAAGGGTTACCCCACTGAAAACTGGCAAGAGCTATACTCACTACAAATTTTACATAAAACGGAAGGTAAAGGCAACCATAGATATAAAACCGATGGACACTGATGTTGAGTTGCCAAGCGAATGGCAGGACTGGCAAAGAGAGGCCTATAAGCTCCTTACTAGTGATCAGAATGGCCTTGCTGATGATGAATTCCTTATCCAATACATCAGTAAAACAGAAAAAGACCTTCTTGACGCAAATATTGAGTATGCAATGCAGCAGCGGGCTGAAGGTAAGGTAAGAAAGTGGCCAGCATATTTGCGGATGGCTTTGCAAGGAAACTATGGCTTTAATTACCTAATATCCAAACGTGAGCAGCAGCTAGAAGAAGAGAAGCGGCGCAATGCACTTTTGGTGGACCCGTTAACTGGTGAATTGACCAGAGAAGGTAAATTGGCCGAGCAGACAGCTGCCTTTAACGCTGAACAAGAGAAGTTTAGAAAAGATAATGAAGATGTTGAGCCGATGAGCACCGATGAAGCATTAGAAAAGCTGCATAGCCTAATGAAAATGCTCAATGAAAGGAAATAGCATCAGCACGCCAAGTTGTGCCAAATACTGTATTGATAATATACGTCCATAAGAAACAAAGCCAGCAGAAAAGAATCTGCTGGCTAATTTTATTCTCCTGCTAAGGGGAGTATTTGCTGGCCTTTGGATTCAATAATGGTCTCAAACTCATCATGCGTAGGTCCTCCGGCCACCCTATAGGCCTCTAAGCATGATTTCAGGTATAACTTTTCATCCTCAGTGATAAAGAACATAACCTTTTTTCTGCCAGTCGGCCTCCGGCCTGCTCCTTCTCGCCTACCGCCTCTTTTAGCTGCTAGCTTATTCTCGCTATCATCCATGAAGCTAGTCCTCCATCTTTACTATGTCATAGCGGTTGGCCTGAGCGTAGTAGTGAAGATGCTGGCCAATGAAGCTATTTTGGGCAAGCCGAGGAAGCTCGCTCCAACCTGCATCAGGTAATTCGGTATTAGGATCACTTACGTAAGCAGAGACATAGCAGCCGTAGCCAACGTTAATGTAAATCTCAAAAATATCTATGAGCCTATCACGGGAGCAAGATGTATCATAGAAGCCTGTTTTTATTACAGAAGACGTCCATCCGCGCGCGCTAGCAGCCTCTATGATAAGAGAACATTGTTCATCGCTATCCAGACGAGTGATATCACGAGCTTGTAATTCTTTGGTAAAATCTGTTATTTGGGGCTTTAAGGATTGCAAGATTTGAGGTGTTAATATTTCCATAATTCTATTCCCCTATCAACACAATAATGATGTGTATTGTGTATGTGTATTAAGGTTGTGTATTAAAGTTGTGTATGTTTCATACACAATACAGTTACAGAACTTTATCTAGTAATTGGCAGATAAAGTCGTTTACACTGGCCTTTTCAGCCTTAGCTCTATGCTTCAATTTTTGATACATAGAAGGTGTGAGAACTAGTTGTATTCTCTTACTTTTGATTTCTTTTTTCTCGTTAGAATATTGAAAACCTATCTTGCCAGCTTGCACGGGTTCGCTAGTTTCGGTAGACGGTTTTTGCTTTTCTACCACGAATTGAACATCAGGAGCCTCAACGGGCTCGGAAGAAATAAAATTGCCAAGAGGATTGCTAAAGCTTTTTCCTGTCATGTCCCCTACTCTCCTTTTCCTACGATATCTAATAACTCATCAACAAAGTTTTCATAATCAATAGTCGGATTAGCCTTTGGTGCGTGCTCAAATAAAGGCACCTGGTTAATTTGGGATTCTTTAACTGCAATACCTTCCCTAATGGTGTTTTTAAAGAGGATGGTGCCCATGGACTGAGCCTGCTCCCTAAGCATTTCGGTGATATTGGCCGTAAGGATGTTACGGGCATTGTATCTGGTAAGCAGGATGCCAGCAATCTTCAAATTAGGATTGCAGTATTTTTTAATGCCTTTAATTGATTCAGTAAGAGATGTGATACCCTGCATACTCAGGATATCGGCCTGAGAAGGAATCACCACGTAGTCGGCTGCAACCATGGCATTTACGGTGAGAATGCCAAGAGCAGGAGGTGTATCAATAATAATATAGTCATACTTGCTTTGAAGCGGCTCTATAGCTTCTTTAAGCTTATATTCCTTGCCAATATCTTTGAGCCAGATATCAGCACCAGCAAGGCCTGCGTGAGATGCTATAACATCACCGAAGCTGGTATGTTGAATAACATCGGCTGCCTTTTGCTCTTCCCCTAATACTGAAAGCATAGTACCGCCTTTGATGTTGGCTTTGGTAATCAGCGACAGATTACATTGGGGGTCTAAGTCAAGTGCAAGGGCCTTGTAGCCTCTTTGTGTGAGCGCAGCTAATAGGGCAGCTACGGTAGTAGATTTGGCTACGCCACCTTTTTGGTTAGTGACTGTAATAATCATGTGTATGCCTCCTACTGAATGATGATGAGTATTATGCTTACTCATTATTGTAGCACAATGAAGATGCTGAATCAACATATATAATTAGCATGTGTATTGTGTATGTGTATTGAGATTGTGTATTAAAGTTGTGTAACTTTGTTGTGTAGTAATGGCTGAAATACTGATGGTTAAGCGGTTATTGGTACTTATACTGAATCATAAAAGTAGACATAACTTGAAGCTTAGCTCTGACGTTATATTGTTCAAAGCCTCGTGCTTCTTTAACTATATTAACAGTTTTTCTATCATTGCAGATAGAAATAACACCAAGCCATTCAGGTGCAAATTCAGAAGCAGCTTCGGCCAAATCTTCTGGAACAGCTAACCATGTGTAATCACTGAATAGAGGATAATTAATCAAAAAATTTTTGCTATCTAAGCCCTCAGGGGAAGTGATAACTTTAATTGAATGGATGTGCGTTTTGTAAATTTTGTCGTCAAAACCGACAGAAAAATTTTCCAGAACAACAAGGTCTAAAAAATATGGGGAAGTTAAGCCAGAATGCCTTACAGGGAATTGGGATGCAGTCCTATACGTGCAGCCAAACCTTTTCTCCTTTTTAAGATAATTCTCGCCATCATCTATGGTTAAAAGTGTATTTTTCATGCTAGCAGGAAGCCAATCAGGTTTGCTTAGCAGCATGATAATATCCCTAGCCTCAACCTTTCTGACCTCAGGAGAAGAAGAACGATAAGGGATAGCTTCAAATTGCTCCTGTGCCTTTTTGGCCTTGGCATCCGCTTTAACACGACCCCAGACGGACAGCAGCTCCTGACGAGTAATTTCGTTATTAAGAAGTTTACCAATAAGCTCATCAGCGACAGCGTCATCCTTGGCAGCAATACGCTCAGCAATATTTAAGCTGTCAGGAGGGATATTGATTTCTTCAATTTTAGTAACATCGTGATGCTGTAAAGCTGCTCGCTCAGCAAACTTAGAATAAAAACGGCCAGCTTGCCTACGGTGCCAGAGCAGTGATTCGTTGATGTTCTTTTTTTTGGCGTAATGAGATAGCCATGCTCCAAATCGGTTGTGGGTGGATTTCCATAGTTTTTCCTGCTCAACTTTATCCAGCAGGAGGTACATTTGGACCCATGCTTTTTTATCAGTATCAATTAGGATAGAAAGCTCACGCTCGACATCAAAAATATCCACGGTAAAGCACCTCCACGAATTATTTGTATCTTGCTACAAATATAATGCTACAAGGGAGGGTTTGTCAAGAAGAAAAGTGGGGGCGCGCGAACACTTTTCTGTATCATGCTACATAATAAGTACTGTGGCATGAATACGAAGCTGATGCACAGGCAGTATTTGTATCATGATACATAAGAAATGTAGAGAATGTAGGACAGGAAAATGCTTCAAAGCCAATCGCCTGTATCATGCTACAGCTAATTGCTGGTGCAACGATAAGCAAAACGGCTGCATGATATAAATTCTGTATCATGATACAGAAAATACTAAGTGTGCGCAACAACAACTTATGCTATAATAGTGATGCTGTGACTCTTTCCAGCAGGAAGGAGGTGCGCAGGATGAATGATCCGCTAATCGCTTTAGCGGTGGCCGTCGTAGCAGGGGTAGCTGTCCACTACATCTGCAAATGGCTGGACGGCCAGTGATAAGTTCACAGCCAGCATACAAAAACCCCGGGAGTTGCCGCTCCCGGGGTTTTCTTTGTCCAGTTAAAAGCGTGCGCTCAGACGAGCTCCGCTAATCGCTTTGCACATCTATTATAGCACGATTATAAAGGTGAGTAAAGTATAACACGGAGAAAGCTTCACAAAAACATAGTATTATGGCATAATTATCATTAGTAGACACCCACGAAAGGAGTGTATATCGGTATGGATAAAAAAGAGCTTGAAAAATTAGGTGCAGCCACTCTGGCTGATATTATTTGCAGCGAAATCACCGTTTTGAATAGCAAAATTAAGGAATTGCAGGAAAAAATCAAAGAATATGATGGCTTGGAAGATACAAATGGTTCCTATATGCAAA
>CALZDE010000106.1 GCA_945637225.1 uncultured Selenomonadaceae bacterium | reverse complement strand
ACCGACGCTATCATGCTCAGCGGTGAGACTGCAAGCGGTAACTATCCAGTAGAAGCTGTTAAGACCATGAACAGCATTGCTACCAGAGTAGAAAGCTCCCTGCACTATAAGAGCAGTCTTACCAGCCGCGGTTTCCAGTATACTCATGTGGTAATCAGTGCAGTAGCTCATTCCGCTGTTCAGCTTGCTCTTGAGCTTAACGCAAAGGCTATTATTACCCGTACTGTCAGCGGTTTTACTGCTATGAAGATTTCTTCCTTCCGTCCTCGTGCGGCAATTCTTACCTTTGCATATTCTGAAATGGTAGCTCGTCATTTACAGCTCCGTTGGGGTGTACAGGTAATGAACGCTTGCATTTGGGAGGATGTAAAGGATCCAGCAGGTGACGCAGTTCGTTTTGCAGTACGCAATAATTATCTGGAGAAGGGCGATATTGCCGTTATTGCCGCTGGTATGCAGCAGGTAGATGGCAAGATGGAAGCTTCCGTAGAAATTCGTACTGTAGACAACTGATATTGAGTAAATTATTCTTGCAATTAAGCAGAATTTATGCTAGACTTAGTAGGTATGTTTAATTGTGAGGAGGTGTAAGCGTGCTTACTGTTTTAATGGTAATTGATGCATTGGTAGCATTGGTACTGATTGCGTCTGTTCTCGGTCAGACTCCTAAGTCTGCTGGTATGGGCGGCATGGGCGGTGGCGGCGATACCGTCTTCAGTGGCAGTGCAAGAGGTCTTGATGCATTGCTGGCTCGCGTTACAGTGGTTTTTGCCATTTTATTTGGTATTGTTACTCTGTGTATTGCCAAAATGACTATGTAATTTAATTTACGTATATATGAGTAGGCGGGGGAAATATATTTTCTTCCGTCTATTTTATTACTTGGGCTGAGAGTCATTCTGTTTTTGACAGGTATGATTTTCATTGACAAGAATATGTTAATTGTCGTAAAATGATATAAGGCGATTAAGTATATTAAAATATTTTTATATGGAGATTAAAGCTATGAAATGTTTTGTAACAGGTGTAGGCGGTCAGTTAGGTCATGATGTGATGAATGAGCTGGCGGCTCGTGGATATGAGGGGATCGGTTCAGATATTCACGCTGAATACAGTGGTGTTGCTGATGGTTCAGCCGTTACCACTATGCCTTATATTTCTTTGGATATTACAGATAAAGAAGCAGTTAAGAAGGTCATCAATGAAGTAAAGCCTGATGTAGTAATTCACTGTGCGGCATGGACTGCGGTGGATTTAGCTGAGGATGAGGACAAGATTGCTAAGGTAAGGGCTATCAATGTGGATGGCACTAGAAATATTGCTGAGGTATCAAAGGCTATTGATGCCAAAATGGTTTATATAAGCACAGACTATGTGTTTAATGGTCAGGGTACCGAGCCTTGGAAGCCAGACTGCAAGGATTATGCACCGCTTAATGTTTACGGTCAGACCAAACTGGACGGAGAACTGGCTGTCAGTGAGCTTTTGCAGAAGTATTTCATTGTGCGTATTGCCTGGGTATTCGGCAGAAACGGTAAGAACTTTATTAAGACCATGGTGAATGTCGGCAAAACTCACGATACTGTACGTGTGGTATGTGATCAGATTGGTACGCCTACTTATACCTATGATTTGGCTCGTCTTTTAGTGGATATGATTGAGACTGAGAAATATGGTTATTATCATGCTACTAATGAGGGCGAGTACATCAGCTGGTATGATTTTACCTGTGAGATTTATCGTCAGGCTGGCATGTCTACGAAGGTTGTTCCTGTTACTACAGAGGAATATGGTCTCAGTAAGGCGGCTAGACCATTCAACAGCAGATTGGATAGAAGCAAGCTGGTTGAGGCAGGTTTCAAGCCACTTCCTTCATGGCAGGATGCAGTTAGCCGTTATCTGAAGGATTTAGAACTGTAATAATTTTTTATAATATATCCTTTTATGGGGAATTGTCTCATAAGAGGATATATTTTTTTACGTGTATTTTCATTAAAAAAGAGGAATATGGTACATTAATAGCGAATTTATACTGGAGGTTAATTGTCAGAGAGGGGGATTTGTGGTATGATTATAAATGGGTGTGATTCTTTCTTTTTTTTGGGCGATATGTCCAGTGAAAAATGGAAGCATGGTATTTTGCTGATTCACGGTTTTACAGCTACTCCTGCGGAAATGAGATTATTGGGGGAGTATCTTAATAATAAAGGTTATTCTGTTGCTTGTATGAGACTGGCAGGACATAGTACCAGCCCTCGTGATATGGCTCGTATGACTTGGCGTGACTGGTTTCATTCTGCCTGTGACGGTTATTCTGTCTTAGCTGGTTTTTGTGATAAAATATCTGTGGTAGGGCAGTCAATGGGCGGTCTTTTGGGGATTTTGGTATCTGTCAGTGCGGATGTGTACAGGATTGCTACTTTGGCAGTTCCTATCATGATTCATGCAGACCGTCAGGTACACCGTCTGCCACCACGTAAGCTTTGTGAGGGTCGTTTTCAGCATAAGAAGCGTCGTTCTATTGATGATGTTCCTGATTATTGTAATGTTTCCTATGCTGAGATGCCAATGGTTTCCGTGCATGAGCTTTTGGAGCTTATTAATGAAGTGAAATGCAATATACCACGGATAAAATGTCCTGTTTTGGTTATGCAGAGTCATAATGACCATACCGTCAATGCTAAGAGTGCCAATTATATATATAACAAGGTGGGAAGCACTGAGAAGGAGCTTTTTTGGCTGAATGAATCAGGACATCTTTTGAGTATCGGCTGTGAGAAGGAAATAGTTTTTGAGAAGGTAGCAGAATTTTTAGAAAAGGATTTTAGTGAAAATTAATATATATCCACCACGAAAGGATGTGGTAATGTGGCAAAGAAGATTATAAACGAGGGTGGTTATAAGGTAAAGGATAAGACTGCCAGAAAGACTGTAGTAGGCAAATTAAGCGTAGCCAGCAGGGGATATGCCTTTTTAATCCCTAATAATAAGGCAGAAGATGAAGAGGATGTTTATATTTCTGCAGAAGATTTAAATGGTGCGTTAAATGGTGATACGGTAGAAGTTGCTCTTACTAAAAGCTTTAACAGTGACAGATCACGTGAGGGCTTTGTAATTGAGATTTTAGAGCATGCTAATAATACCATTGTCGGTACATTCAGTCAGGGAAACAGCATTTCCTTTGTAATTCCTGATGATGCACGTATCAAGGAGCATGTACTGGTAGACAGCACGATGGCAAACGGGGCGGTTACTGGCTCAAAAGTAGTGGTTGAAATTACCCATTGGCCTAAGAGCGGTATGAAGCCTGCGACCGATGTTAAGAAAAAAGGTAAAAAGAATATTCATGCTGATATGATGGCTGGCAAAATTCTTGAGGTTCTTGGCATGAAGGGCGAGCCTGGGGTAGATATTCTCTCTATTATGCGTCAGCATGGCCTCAGCGAGACTTTCCCAGAGGAAGTGCAGAAGGCAGCAGATAATACCGAAAAGGAAATAAATCCAGAACAGCACAAGGATAGAAAAGACCGCCGTCATTTGCATATTGTCACCGTAGATGGTGAGGATGCCAAGGATTTGGATGATGGTGTTTATGCAGAAAAAAGACCTGATGGCAGTTTCTTCTTAGGTGTATATATAGCTGATGTAAGCTGGTATGTACGTGAGGGAAGTGCCCTTGATAATGAAGCCTATGAGCGTGGTACGAGCGTGTATCTGGTAGACAGGGTATGTCCTATGCTTCCAAAGGCGTTATCCAATGGCATTTGCAGTTTAAATGCAGGTGTGGACCGTCTGGCTATGGCCTGTGAAATGATTATTACTCCTGATGGCAAGGTATCCAGCTATGAGATTTTCCCTACTATCATACATGTATACCGCCGTCTTTCTTATACCATTGTCAACAAGATTCTTGTGGATAAGGATGAAACATTTATTGAGGACCATAAGGATATTCTTCCTATGCTTCAGATATTAGAGGAACTGCGCAATGCGATGAAGAATTATCGTCATAGCCGTGGTGCGATTGATTTTGATATTCCTGAAGTAAAGGTAAAGATGGATCAGAATGGCAAGCCTGTTAATTTGGTGAAGCGTGAGGGCTCCTTGGGCGAGTCTATCATTGAGCAGTGTATGCTGGCGGCTAATGAGACTGTTGCCGAGCATATGTGCCTTAAGAAGCTTCCATTCATGTATCGTATTCATCAGAATCCTTCTGACGAAAAAATCAGCAGATTAAATCAGCTTTTAGCCGCATTTGGCCTGTTTTTAAAGAAAAATTCCGAGGGCACTATTGAGCCTATGCAGTTACAGAATGTTTTGGAAAAGGTGGAAGGACGTCCAGAGGAAAGAATTGTCAGCACAGTTTCCCTTCGTTCCATGCAGCAGGCACGTTACAGCGACCAGTGCTTAGGTCATTTTGGTTTGGCGGCGACCTATTATACACATTTTACATCTCCAATCAGACGTTATCCTGATTTAATTGTGCACAGACTGCTTCGTGAAACCTTTGCTACCGGTACCATGCCGGAGAAGCGTCAGGCATATCTGATGGAAACACTTCCAGAAGTAGCAGAGCAGGCTTCCAATCGTGAGCGTATAGCAGTAGAGGCAGAGCGTGAAACTACCGATTTAAAGAAAACAGAGTACATGGCTCAGTTTATCGGTGATGATTTCGAGGGTGTTATCAGCAGTGTAACCAGCTTTGGTTTCTTTGTTGAGCTTGATAACGGTGTTGAGGGCCTTGTTCATATTTCATCTCTGGCTGATGATTATTACGATTATGTAGAAGAAAAATATGCTCTCGTAGGACAGCGTTTCCAAAAGGTCTACAAGCTTGGCAATCAGGTAGAGGTAGTGCTGACCGATGCCAATATCGAAGAAAAGAAGCTTGACTTTGTGGTAAAGGACAATAGCTATGGCCGTAAGGAAGGCAATAACCGTCATTCCTACATGAGCCATTGGCATGGCTACGAGTCAGATGAATTTGGGGCGTATGATGAAGCAGAAAATGAGGATTTCCGCTTCGGTTACTTCGCTAATGCAAAGAAAAAGAAGAATAAGAAAAAAGCTCGTAAGGATGATACTCCTTATAGTGTAGAGAATAAGAAAAAACGCAAGGTAGAGCCACTTAACGATGAAGAACTTATTGCAGAGGTAACTGGCACGAACTTTGGCAAATCGAAGTCACTGCTGGAAAAAGCAGGCAAGAAAAAGGAAACTGGCTTTGAAAAGTTCATCAAACAGGTCAAGGGTTCCCAAAAATCTTCTAAGAAGGATGGCGGTAAGAAAAAAGGCAAGGCTAAGACGAAAGTAAAGAATTCTGGCCGTAAGCATCATGGCAAGGACAATCGTCATTCTACCAAAAAATAGTTTTGAAAGGTAATAAAGGTATTTTGTTATGGGCAGAAAAAATGAGGGTACAAAGATAGCCTGTGAAAATCGTAAGGCCCGTCATGATTATTTTATCCATGATACATTTGAAACTGGTCTTGTATTGCAGGGCACAGAGGTAAAATCTCTGCGTGCAGGCAAGGCTAATTTAAAGGATAGCTATGGAGAAATAAAAAATGGCGAGGTATGGGTGCAGAATATGCATGTCAGTCCTTATGAGCAGGGTAATATATTCAATCATGATCCGTTAAGACCAAGAAAGCTTCTCATGCACAAGGCGGAAATAGTTAAGCTTTTCAGCAAGACAAGAGAAAAGGGCTTTACACTTGTTCCTTTGAAGATTTATTTCAAAAAGGGCAAGGCAAAATTAGAACTCGCTCTTGCCAGTGGTAAGCATAATTACGATAAACGACGTGATTTGACAGAGAAGGCTGTACGCCGTGACGTTGAGCGTGAACTAAAAAGCAGACAAAAATATTAAAAAAATTTTGTTAAAAAGCAGGATTTTTAATTTACGTATTGAATACTATAAAATATGGAGTATTTTACAGTTTTTGTGTGTTTGCGTGTCAAGCGTACATATTTTAGCAATTTAGTGAATAATACTTTACATATTTAAGGAGGAAATTTTTATGTTACAGAATATTGCTGTTCTCACCAGTGGTAATGATAGCCCAGGCATGAATGCAGCTATCCGTGCAGTTGTTCGTACAGCTGCAAGCAAGGGCGTTAAGGTTTGGGGTATCCATAATGGTTATAAGGGCCTGCTCAATGATGAGTTTGAAGAGCTGACTAGCCGTAGTGTTGGTGATATGATTCAGAAGGGCGGTACCATGCTGGGTACTGCACGCAGCAATACCTTTATGACTCCAGAAGGACAGCAGAAGGCTTTTGAGATTCTGAAGTCTCATGGTATTGAAGGTCTGGTAGTTATCGGTGGCTGTGGTTCCCTTAAGGGCGGTGCTATTCTTGAGGAACTGGGCATGCCAGTAGTAGGTATTCCAGCTACCATTGAGAATGATGTATGGGGTACTGATTATACTATCGGTTCTGATACTGCAGCAAATACTGTTATTGACGCTATCAATAAGCTTCGTGATACTGCAAGCGCACATCGCCGTATCATTCTTATTGAGGTTATGGGCAAGACCTCTGGCTGGCTGGCACTTACTTCTGCTATTGCAGGCGGTGCAGAGCATATCATTATTCCAGAGGCAGCTTACAATGTAGATTATATGGCTGAGGAAATTAAGGCATCGTATGATATTGGTAAGCGTTACAGCATTATCGTAGTTGCTGAGGGCGGTGCTTCCGCAGTTGAAATCGGCAAGCAGATTTCCGAGAAGACTGGTATTGATACTCGTGTATCCGTATTAGGTCATATTCAGCGTGGCGGTTCTCCTACTGTTAAGGACCGTATCAATGCAACTCTCTTAGCAGAGCGTGCTACTCTGGCTCTTGTTGAAGGCCGTTCCAATATTCTGTTCGGTTATGACAGAAGCACTGTAGTTGAGCTGAGCCTGCAGGAGGCTGTATACTGCAAGAAGACTCTTGACACCGAGCTGATTCGTCTGTCCAGAGTATTAGCATAAATTTTATGTGTGTAGAAAAAGTGAAGTAATGCAGTGTGATGTAGTATAATGTAGTATAATTAGGTGTTCGGGGTTTCAAAGGGGCTGAGGATCTGTTTCTATGAAGCTGTAAAATCTCATAAATCCTTATTAAGATA
>CALZDE010000105.1 GCA_945637225.1 uncultured Selenomonadaceae bacterium | reverse complement strand
GCCTGTCATCATTGGCAAGAGTGAGTATGGCTATTGTGCGACATTTGAGAGTTTTGCTTTTATGAAGCTTGGTTACGAGTATCACAGTGAGCTTGGCCCAATGGAGATTGTTTCCATTACTGCTGATGGTGTTGAGCAGCTGGCAGCTCCAGGGGAAGAAATGAAGATTTGTGCTTTCCTGTGGACCTACTATGGCTATCCAAGTGCTACTTATGAGGGCAAGAATGTAGAGGTAATGCGCTGTGACAATGGCCGTATCATGGCACGTGATGAAAGAAAGCGTGATGGTATTCCTGACCTTGACTATGTAGCTGGTATTCCCGATTCCGGTACTCCTCATGCAATTGGCTATGCACAGGAGAGCGGTGTACCATTTGCCCGTCCTTTTATAAAATATACTCCTACATGGTCCCGTTCCTTCATGCCAACTACTCAGAATATCCGTAATCAGGTAGCAAAGATGAAGCAGATTTCTGTGAATGAGCTGATTAAGGGAAAGAAGCTTTTATTCGTGGATGACTCTATTGTTCGCGGTACTCAGCTTCGTGAAACAGTAGATTTTCTTTATAAATTCGGTGCTAAAGAGGTGCATATGCGTTCTGCCTGCCCTCCTATTATGTATGGCTGTAAGTATCTGAATTTCTCTGCCAGCAAGTCTGAGCAGGAGCTGATTGCCCGTCGTACCATTTTGGAATTAGAGGGTGAGGAAGGCGAGAAGCATTTAGAGGAGTATGCTGATGCAAATACTGAGCGTGGCAAGTGTCTTTTAAAGACTATTTGCGAAAAGCTTGGTTTTGATTCTCTGGGCTATCAGTCATTAGAGGGTACACTTGAAGCTATCGGTCTTGACAAGAGCAAGGTCTGCACCTATTGCTGGAGCGGTAAAGAATAATTGATTTTTTCGATTTAGAATTATTTATTACAGAAAGAGCTGTGGACGGTGTAGAATGCGTTCATATGCTTGATGTAGCTGAGAAGGGCTATTTATTTAAAGAATTAACGAAAATAAATCCCCACATTAGTCGTATTATAAAAAATGACTTTTGTGGGGAATTTCTCTATTCGGTTTTTGCTAAAAATGCTTTTCGGGCTTCATTGAGGCTTAATTCATTGGCTCCGCCAGCAAAATCAGGGTCTTTTCTCTGCACAGGGTCGTCTTCCCAGCCACAGACAGGACAGATTTCATATTCTCCGCTTTCCTCTAGTACGAGACTTTCACAGCAGGGACAAGGTAAATTATTTTTATTCATAAGAGACACCTTTCTTTTATAAAATATTACCTTTATTGTATCATATATAGATTGATTTTTAAACGGGAAAATAGTATACTTAATATATATTATTTATGGAGTGGTGTTACATGGGGAATAGACTTTCATCTCTTGACATATTGCGTGGCTTGACAATTGCTATAATGATTTTGGTTAATTTCCAGCCTGATGAAAGTGTGGCTTATACTATATTGGTGCATAAGCCATGGGAAGGAATAACTTTGGCTGATGTGGCTTTTCCAAGCTTTGTTTTTATTATGGGTGCTTCGATGGCACTTTCTAAAAGCGGTTTTCAGTATGGCTGGCAATGGAGACTTTTGAAGCGTGTGCTGATACTTTTTGTGGTAGGTCTTATATATAATCATTGCGGTGGTATATTTGCACTGATGTTTGTACAGGGCTTTGGCACTAACGAGCTTTATGACATGTGGATTACTCATGGCAGGCTTATGGGGGTATTGCAGAGACTGGCACTTTCTTACGGCTTTGCTATGCTGATTTTTTACTTCCTGCGTGATAATCTGAAGCTTTTGGCGATGGCTTTTATACTGATGGCACTTTCTTCACTGGGATATCATCTGTATAATCCATCAGCTCCTTTTGACCAGTTAAATAACATCAGTACTGCTGTTGACAGCGTATTTCCTGGGGCAGAACATAATTATTGCGGGGCGGCGTTTGACCCTGAGGGGCTTTATGGTACCTTGTGCAGTACGGCTTCGGTGCTTTTGGGTATCGTAGCAGGAAGTCTTTTGCGGGATAAGTGGCAGATGGAAGCAGGGCTGACTAAAATGCTGGCAGGCGGTGTAATTCTGCTTGTTCTTGGCGGTCTTTGGAGTATGCTTGATATTATCAGCAAGCCTTTGTGGACTCCGCCTTACGTACTTATCATGGCGGGAATAGACATGCTTGTGCTTTCTGTTTTGACTTATTTCAGTTACAATTATGGCATAGTAGAGAGAATTTTTGGTATTTTTTTGGCAGTTGGCAGAAATCCATTAGGAGTTTACGTTTTATCTGGTGTAGTTATAAGAATTTTTCTGTGCGTGCCATTTGGTGAGGGAAATCTATATGATGGCTTATGGCTTATATTGAAGGGCTTTATACCAGATGCGTCATTGGCAGCCCTCATTTATGCTGGTTTGTGGTTTATGTGTTTTGTAATTCCGGCAGAGATATTGTATAGAAAGAAAATTATTTTTACGGTATGATTTGTATATTTAGGAGGATTTTGTTTTATGAAAACGCCAACCTTAGAAAAGATTTTATCTCAGGATGCTATGGAAACTTGTGAAAATATGACGAAAACTATTGCGAGAGTTCTTTTGGAGCATGATGTGCCTGTGGAGGAGCAGATGCTGGTAATGGCTTCTATTATGGCGACTATGCAGGCGGTGATTGATGACTGCTATAATGAAGGCGTTAAGGCAGGGGATGCAGGCGTCCTTAAGGAGGCTGAAGAGAAGAAAAAGGTTAAGCTCCCACGCAAAATTGACGATATAGAGACAGGAGTATTTAAGGATAAGGAAAAAGTTTTAGTGAGAGGTGTTAATATTCAGCTGGACGGAAAGAATATCTGGAATTAATTTTTTATGTTATAGATTTGGGAAATGGGTTCTTCGATGGGAGGGTTAATGATGAAAAGGTTTGTAAGTTCGTTGGCGGTTATTGCTTTTATGGGGTTGTCAGCGGTAACTTCTGCTGCACCTGCTGAATATTACTATACAATCGGTGCTCATTGCTGTCACGAGGAATTAACGGACGTGGTAATGCCAAAAATCATGGATAGCAGGGTAGACAGCGTAGTAAATGATACTGTTACTGATGTAGCTATGAGACACTTCGGCTTTTTGTCAGAGGATTCGAGCGTATACGATGATAAATCCCTGCATGGTGTGGACAGGCTGGAAAATGCGATGAAGGTTCAGAGTGAGGATTTACAGAAGCGCACCGAGGAATTGACTGTTGAAGGCATGAAGTGCAGTTACAATTCTGATTATGCCTTGTATACATATACTGATGATTTGCTCTCTTATGTGCAGACTACGGATGTTTTTTTGGGCGGTGCTCATGGAACTCGTTTAGTTACGCCTGCTACTATTGATATGAATACAGGCAAACTTCTGCATTTAAAGGATTTATTTGCTCAGCATCCTGAGTGGGAGAAGAAATTTCAGAAGGATGTTGACAGGATGGTAAAGGCTCTTATTGACGAAGGGCAAGTGCTGAAGGATACTAAGGTAAGGCTGACAGGCGAGGAAACTTATCTTCATGTTATCAATAGAAAAGATGGCAGAGACACCTATGTGGTGATGTACAGTGAAGATGAAATACTTCCTCATGCTGCTGGAGTAATTTCCTTTGGTATTACACCATAAATTTGAAGATTTACCTAATGTTTTATTATTTTGTATAGTGAATTTAATAAAATTAGCAAATTTATTATTTTTTAGCAGGAAATACATTTCTTTTAGCGAATAAGATGATATAGAATAGAAAAATTTGAAATTCGCGAAAGGGGTACACATTAATGAAACGTATTGGTTTATTGACAAGTGGTGGTGACTGTCAGGCTCTCAATGCTACTATGCGCGGTGTGGTAAAGGGCATGGTACATAGCATGAAGGGTGACGTTGAATTTATCGGTTTTATGAATGGCTATAAGGGACTGATTTATGGCGATTACCGCAAGCTGGAATCCAGAGATTTCTCCGGTATTCTCACTAAGGGCGGCACTATCTTAGGTACTTCCCGTCAGCCATTCAAGCTCATGGAAATTCCTGATGAAAATGGTCTTGACAAGGTAGCTGCCATGGTGAAGAATTACAAGGAAGCTAAGCTGGATGCTCTTGTTATTTTGGGCGGCAACGGTACACAGAAAACAGCTAACCTTCTGAGCAGCAAGGGCTTGAATGTAATTCATCTGCCAAAGACTATTGATAACGATATTTTTGGTACTGATGTTACCTTCGGTTTCCAGAGTGCTATTGATATTGCTACTGATGCTATTGACTGCATTCATACTACCGCAGCTTCCCATAACCGCGTATTTATCGTAGAGGTAATGGGCCACAAGGTAGGCTGGCTTACTCTGTACGCTGGTGTTGCTGGCGGTGCAGATATTATTCTTCTGCCTGAGATTCCTTATAACATCAAGAAGGTTGTTAAGGCTATTAAGGCTAGAAGCGATGCCGGCAAGGGCTTTACTGTGTTGGCAGTAGCTGAGGGTGCAATTTCCAAGGAAGATGCGGCATTGAAGAAGAAGGAATACAAGGCTAAGCTGTCTGAGAGAAAGTATCCTTCCGTATCTTATGAGATTGCGGCACAGATTGAGGATATGCTGGGCAATGAGGTGCGTGTAGTTGTTCCTGGCCATACTCAGAGAGGTGGCGGTCCTGATGCTTATGACCGTGTACTGAGTACCAGACTTGGTTCTGCAGCTGCACAGGCTATTATTGATAAGGATTTTGGCTGCATGATTGCTATGATTAACAATGAAACCAAGCGTGTTCCTTTGGATAAGGTTGCTGGCCACTTAAAGGGTGTTGACCCAGATTGCCAGATGATTGAAGAAGCTAAGCGCATTGGTATCAGCTTCGGTGTATAATATTTAAAAAGAAATTTTGGGGCGGTTAGAGATTATTCTTTAACCGTCTTTTTATTTTTGACAGTAATTTTTCATTAAAAAACCCGCTTTCCTAAAAAGAAAACGGGCTTATTTTTGAAGTTGTTTACCAGCTTGGATATTACTGGCTGATCATGTCCTTCAGCTGTGCTGGAGTCATGCCTTTCTCCTTCATGAGCTGTACAAGAGAAGTTAAATCCTGCTCCTTCTGCTGACCCTCTAAAGCCTTGCGTTCCTGCTTCAGAGCCAACAGTTTCTCAGTGTACTTTGCAATTTTTTCATCGAGTGCTGCAATCTTTTCGTTAATGGACTTACCTGGTCTTGCCATGATTAATTCCTCCTAAGAATTATATTAACTAACATGAGACTATTATACTATAAGTTTATTTTATTTGCAAGTAAAATAACGCATTTTTCTGAAAATTTAAAAACAAAATTAGCAAAATGAAATAAATAATAAAGAAATAATGTTTTTTGTGAAACAATATTACAATGGGAAATAAAGATATTGTATTTTTCTGTTTAGGTATGTTATAATTAGTTTGAAATTTATGAAAAAACACAAGGGGGATTTATTAATGAGCTTAAAAGGGTTGTGGGAACGTAAAATAGGCCGTTTGCAGTTTTTGGGTATTATGGCAGTTGTTTTTTTAGGTGGTAATACCTTATTGCATTCAATGCTGGAAAATAGTTCTGCTGTATCTATTGAGGATATGTCAGCAGAGGTACTTCCTCTTAACATAGCATTATATTTTATAGCTTTTTTTGTTATTAAGCTGCGCTGTAACGATATGGGTTATAACTTCAAGCAGTATTTATTGTCATGTGTTGCGTATATAATCCCATTGGCGAATATAGCTGCACTGATATTTTTCTGTATGATGCCAGGCAAGGAAGCAAGGGTAAAGGCGGCAAGAGCATTATCTGAAAAGCTGAAGCAGGCTGAGGAAGCAAAAAAGGCAGAAGAAGCTAAAAATGAAGAAAAAAATCCTGTATCAGAGGATGAGGAAACTGCTGAAAATGATGTAAAAGAAGAAAATGCTTCGGAGCCAAAAATATCATTAGATAAAAAAGCAGTAAAAAAGTCTAATAAGAAAAAGAAGAAAAAGTAAATAGCAAAAGTAAAAACCCCACTGAAGAAAAATCTTCAATGGGGTCTTTTAGTCCTTTAAGCCATAATGTCGAGATTCATGCCTACACCAGTCATGCTTGAAACGTCAACTGCATCGAGAAGCTCAGTCATCTGAGTTGTCTGTGCATCCATTGCCATTTTCATGACAGCAGTATCCATCTGTAAATTGGACTGGTAAGCATGCATTTCTACTGACATAGCGGCAATGCTCATAGGATCCATAGGAATTACCTTCCTTTACAAATAATATATTAACGGCGGCCAAAGAGTCCACCGATAACATCGCCTACAAGGTTAGCAGTATCAGCAGTGCCATTAGCAGAGCTGTTGTTGTTTACGCTGGTACCACTGACGGCAGAACCTGCGCTGGTATGAGGTACCAGTGTGTTAATCCAATCCTTGAAGCCTTCTGGGTTTCTGGTCTGAATAAGTACGGTACCAGGTCCCTTGAAACGGCATACGAGGCATTCACCAGAGGTGATACTGGAAACCCAGCCATTAGAGGCTTTTTCAATTTTATAATCCATGTAGTCAGGCCATGCTACGAGATGACCGTTATCAATTACAAATTCCTGACCTGCTTCAAGATTAATTGGATGGATTACACCATAACTGCTGACAAAGCAGGTCCCACGGCCCTTCATGCGTACAAGGAAGAAGCCTTCCTGAGAGAAAAGTCCCTGCATGAGTCCCTGCATTTTTGTTTCAATTTCGATTCCTTCAGTAGCTGCCAGAAAACCGCCCTTTTGTACAATTAAGCCATAGGAACCATCAAGGTCAACGTCCATGATTCCGCCAGGAAGAGCATGACCAAAAAGAACAGTACCGTTTCCTCTCTTGGCAGTCATGCGCTGTAAGAAAAAGCTTTCGTCAGTGAGCATACGGCGGGCAATACCACCTAAGACACCGCCTTCCATAATACCTTCAACATCCACTTCGCTGGACATAGCTATCATGGCATCGGATTCAGCCTTTATGGATTCACCGCGGTTTAACTGCATTTCAACAACAGGAAATGCTTCAGGATATAAAATTTTATAGTTCATCTACTTAGCCGTTACTGAAAACTTATAAAAAGATATAAACTTTTCTGTTTCATTCCTACT
>CALZDE010000104.1 GCA_945637225.1 uncultured Selenomonadaceae bacterium | reverse complement strand
CATAAGATAGGCGTGAATATTTCCAGTGAGACAAGAACGGTAGCAGAGTGGAAGGTTATAGCATAAGTTAATGTATGAAAATTAGGTTATGAATTTTGTATACAATGTACTTTACAAAGTTACACTATATTTTTTGCATTACCCCTATACATTTAAATAAAAATGTGGTATTATATAGACTATTGTTGTGACTAGTGACGAAAATCTCAGTTATATAGTTGCAAATCTATTTATAAAGGGGTGTTCATCATGAATGAACGTAATGCATTCAAGGGGTCCCTCGGCTTTGTTCTTGCTGCAGCAGGCAGTGCTGTTGGTCTGGGCAACATTTGGAGATTCCCATATTTAGCGGCAAAGGATGGCGGCGGTATTTTCCTGCTGGTATACTTTGTTCTGCTTCTTACCTTTGGTTTCGCACTTTTGACTACTGAAATTGCTATTGGCCGTAAGACTAAGCAGGGTCCATTGACTGCTTATGGCCATATCAGCGAGAAGTGGAAGCATCTTGGTATTCTCGGCTGTCTTATTCCTGCAATTATCCTGCCTTACTACTGTGCTATCGGTGGCTGGGTATTGAAGTATTTTATGATTTATGTCAATGGTGAGGGTGCTTTGGCGGCTGCTGATGGTTTCTTCGGCGGTTTCATCACTGGCGGTTCTGATCCAATCTACTACATGGCAGTATTCTTCTTTATGTGTGCTGCTGTTATTCTGGGCGGTGTAAATAAGGGTATCGAGGCTACTTCCCGCGTAATTATGCCTGCTCTTATCTGCCTGATTGTAGCAATTGGCGTATTCGCTCTGACTCTTACCTACACTGATCCTGCTACTGGTATTACCCGTACTGGTATGGATGGTCTTCATATCTACATGGTTCCAAACCTTGATGGTATGACTATCGGTACTTTCCTGGGCGTTTTGGTTGACGCTATGGGTCAGCTGTTCTTCAGCTTGAGTATTGCTATGGGTATCATGGTTGCTTATGGTTCTTATGTAAGTGACAAGGCAAATGCCGTTGCTTCTATTAATCAGATTGAGTTCTTTGATACTCTGGTAGCTTTCTTAGCAGGTATGATGATTATTCCTGCGGTATTCACCTTCATGGGTACTCCTGGTCTGGCTTCTGCTGGTCCTGGCCTTATCTTCGTTTCCCTGCCAAAGGTTTTCCAGAGCATGGGCGAGGTTGGTGACATCATCGGCGTTCTGTTCTTCCTGATGGTTCTCTTTGCGGCTGTTACCAGTGCGGTTTCCATTTATGAGGCAGTTGTTTCCAGTATCATGGATAAGACTGGCATGGATCGTCCAAAGGCTACTATCGTAGAGGGTGTTATTGCTCTGATTATGGCTGTTGTAGTTTGCCTTGGTTATACCAGCTGGTATTTCGAGGTACCAATGCCTACTGGCGGTACTGGTCAGATTCTCGATATCATGGATTACCTGAGTAACAATATCCTCATGCCTGTTATCGCTATCGGTACATGTATCATGATTGGCTGGAGCGTAGGTCCACAGGTTATCATTGACGAGGTAGAGAAGAATGGTGAGTCCTTCAGCCGTCGTATGATTTATGTTGTAATGATTAAGTACATCGCACCTGTTCTCCTGCTGGTTCTGCTAGCAAAATCTTCTGGTTTAATCACCATTTGATTTTCAAGTTAAATAAGTAATTACTAAATGCAATGTGGAGTTTTCTTTCTGCATTGCATTTTTTTGTCTAAAATGATAAGATAAAGGAAAAAGAATTTTTCTGAAAGGGTGATTAAAGTGGAGACATCAACTATAAAGGGCGTTGTAGAGCGGATTACCTTTCAGAGTCCAGAGACAGGGTATACGGTTTTACGCTTTAAGGCTTCCCGTCACAATGATTTGGTTACGGTAGTGGGAATGCTGATGGACGTAGTGGTAGGGACTAATCTTGAAATAAATGGTGTATGGAAGGTTGATAGGAAGTACGGTCAGCAGTTTGAAGCCCACACATGGCAGGAGGTTATGCCAGCTACGGTTTATGGTATAGAAAAATATTTGGGAAGCGGTCTTATTAAGGGTATAGGTCCGAAGTATGCTAAGAAGATTGTGGCAAAATTTGGTGCAGATACCTTGGATATTATTGAAGAAAACATAGAACGGCTTGGAGAAGTAGAGGGCATAGGCAAAAAACGTATTCAGCAGATTAAATTCAGCTGGGTCCGTCAGAGAGAAATAAAAAATGTCATGGTGTTTTTGCAGTCTCATGATGTAAGCTCGGCTTATGCGGCAAAGATTTATAAGGCGTATGGTAATGACGCAGTGAAGCGGGTGCAGGAAAATCCTTATCAGCTGGCTGATGATATTTGGGGAATTGGCTTTAAAACGGCAGATACAATTGCTGTGAAAATGGGCATTGAGAAGGATGAATTTAATCGCCTGAGAAGCGGTATCAAATATGCTCTTGGGGAGCTTGGAAATGAAGGACACGTTTTTGCTTACAGAGAACAGCTGATTAAGAAGGGCAAGGAGCTTCTTGACGTGACGGAATCTCAGCTTGATGAAGCTATTGAGCGGATGATGAAGAACGATGATTTGAAGGTCGAAGAAGATGCAATCTATTTACCGCCTTTTTATTATGCGGAGATAGGTGCGGCTAAAAGATTGCGTATGATTATTTCTGCCGAAGCGGAAGAAAATATTTTTACGAAGGACCAAATGGTTGACTTGGGCAGGATTCAGAAAACATTGGGCATAAGCTACGATGATGTGCAGGCAGAGGCTATTCACAGGGCGGCAAATTCCAAGGTCATGGTGCTGACGGGCGGTCCTGGTACTGGAAAGACAACTACGACTCAGGGAATTATTCAGGCTTTTCTCGATAAGGGACTGAGTATTCTTTTGGCGGCTCCTACTGGGCGTGCGGCTAAGAGAATGTCAGAGGCTACTGGACGTGAAGCAAAGACAATTCACCGACTTTTGGAATTTAAACCGCCAGAGGGTTACAAGAGAAATGAGGAAAATCCATTGGAGGGGGATGTCCTTCTTGTGGATGAATGCTCCATGATTGATATTATGCTGATGAATTCACTTTTGAAGGCAGTGCCAGCTAATATGCGCCTTGTTCTGATTGGCGATGTGGACCAGCTTCCTTCTGTCGGAGCAGGAAACGTACTTAGGGATATTATTGATTCTGAGGCGGTACCTGTGGTGAGACTTACGAAGATTTTCCGACAGGCACAGCAGAGCAGGATTATTACTAATGCCCATAAGGTCAATGAGGGAAAGTTCCCCGATATTTCCAATGGAAAAAACAGTGATTTCTTTTTCCTTAATAGAGAGGAACCAGAGGTTATAGCTAAAGAAATTGTTGAACTGGTGAAAAATAAGCTTCCAAATTATTACAAGGTGAAGCCTTCAGAGATACAGGTGCTCACTCCTATGCAGAAGGGGATTATTGGAGCAATAAATCTGAATCAGGAATTACAGAAAGCAATTAATCCATCAATGGAAGGTATCAGACGGGGCGGTTACATTTTCAAGCAGTATGACAAGGTAATGCAGATTCGCAATAATTATGATAAGGAAGTTTTTAATGGGGATATTGGCAGGATTTTAGAAATTGATACGGAAGACAACACATTGACAGTACTTTTTGACGGGCGGAAGGTGCTTTATGAAGCAAGTGAGCTTGATGAGCTGGTGCAGGCTTATGCGTGTACTATTCATAAATCTCAGGGCAGTGAGTATCCGATTGTAGTAATGCCAGTTTCTATGACTCATTTTATGATGATGCAGCGTAATCTTATCTATACAGGCATTACAAGGTCAAAGAAGGTTTGTGTTGTAGTTGGTACGATGAAAGCACTGGGATATGCTGTGAGAAATATTACCGTTACTAAGCGAAATACGATGTTAAAAGAACGATTGGCAGTAAAATAACCCATACAAAACAAGAAAACGATGGAAATTTCATGCAAATTGTTGCATGAAAACAAGTGAAACAATTTTGAAATTGAGAAATACTATTTGTAAAATTTTTATAATTTAAATTAATAAAGGTAAAGAAGCCATTTAATAGAACTAAAATGATAATAATGTAGGACTATTATCTTACATAGTGTAGCAAAAATTCATGTGCGTGCAATATGACTGAAACAGTGTTACTTAATTATGAAAAATATCATGAAACTACAAAAATTGCAAAAAAGGTGTTGACAAAGCATTTTTTTAGTGCTATGATATGGGCAAGTTGAGGGACAGACAGCCCGATACCATCGCAAATAATTGGTAAAAGAATAATTGCATGATTTCTTTAGGAGGTCAACTTAAAAATGTATGAGAACAGGATTGCATTAATTAGCGCACTTAAGAATGAGTATGGACTGAATTCACTGGATATGTTCTCCCTGAAAGGTATTAAGAAGTACAACAACATGATTTTCCGCTTCAATAGCAATAAGCTTCAGTGCTATTTTACTATTGGTGATGTTTGGAAGAATGCCAACGATATTTTAGCAGACGAAATTATGTCAGCTATGGTTCACGAAAAGGTTTCTGTATATAAGTCCGAGAATGGCGAGGATGTACCTGTTGTTCCAAAGGGAACCATTACTTCTACTGCTGAATTCCATGATACTGGCGTGAAGACCGTTGTGGAGTACACTGCAGCTGATACTACTGCTGTTGAAACTGTTGTCGCTGATTACAAGCATTTAAGCAGCATTAAGCCAGCCCTGCACAACGCTTTATCCCCAAAGACTGTAGAACAGCCAAAGAAGGACAGTACTGCTGAGCTGATTGCTTCTGTAATTGATAAGGAAGCTAAGGAATTAACCGCTATACGTCAGCAGGCAGAAGCTTTCAATGCCAAGTTGAATGGTTTGAATGTCATCGCTTCTCAGAAGGAAGAATCCGATGATGAGGACCCTGTCAGTTTTAGCGCATGAGGATGCAGAAGAAGCTGAGAACAATTAAAAAATGAAATTCCTTCATTAATATGGTGCGCAATAGACGTTAGATTTATTCTAGCGTCTTTTTTTGTAAAAAGTTAAAAAAATCCTTGACTTTTTGTCTAATTAGGTGTATTATACTAAATAGAGTTTAGCACTCAACAACAAAGAGTGCTAACAAGATATAGCAATAACTTTAGCTTCTATATTATAGAAGTAAAAAAAGGAGATATATACAATGTCAAAAGAAACTTTTGAATTTCAGGCAGAAACCCGTCAGCTTCTGAATCTGATGATTAACTCTATCTACACCAACAAGGAAATTTTCTTACGTGAGCTGGTTTCCAATGCTTCTGACGCTATTGACAAGCTTCATTATAATTCCCTGACTAATACCGAATTATTAGAGGGCAATTCCAACTATGAGATTTATTTGATTCCTGATAAGGACAGCAAGACTCTTACTATTTCTGATAATGGTCTTGGCATGAACCGCGATGAGATTGTTGAGAATATTGGTACTATTGCTAAGTCCGGCACCAAGGCTTTCTTAGAGCAGATGCAGAAGGCTAAGGAAGAAAATGCTGACCTTTCCGATAAGGAGCTTATTGGTCAGTTCGGTGTTGGCTTCTATTCCGCATTTATGGTAGCTGAGAAGGTTACTCTCGTTACCCGTAAGGCCGGCGAGGCTCAGGCATACCGCTGGGAGTCTACTGCTGATGGTTCTTACACTATTGAGGAATGTGAGAAGGAGACTCGTGGTACTTCCATTACCCTGCATTTAGGCAAGGAATTTGCTGGTGAGGGCGAGAATGACTTCACTGACAACTGGACTTTACAGAATTTAATTAAGAAGTATTCTGATTATGTACGTTATCCAATCAAGATGGCATTTGATAAGGAAGAAAAGCCAAAGGACGAGGAAGGCAAGGTTATTGAGGATGCAGAGCCAGTAAAGACTACTGAAATCCGTACCTTAAATTCCATGAAGCCTCTTTGGACTAAGAATAAGAGCGAGATTTCTCAGGAAGAGTATACTGAGTTCATCAAGAACCAGTTCCATGACTGGGAAGCTCCAATGGAGATTTTCCACAACAAGACCGAGGGTAATGTAGAGTATACTTCCCTGCTGTACATCCCTGCAAAGGCTCCTTTCAATCTCTATCATACTGATTATGAGCCAGGCATTCAGCTTTATTCCCGTCAGGTATTCATCATGGACAAGTGCAAGGACTTACTGCCTGATTACCTGCGTTTTGTAAAGGGCTTAGTTGATTCTCCTGACCTCTCCCTGAATATTTCCCGTGAGCTTCTCCAGCAGAGCAGAGAGCTTAAGACTATCGGCAAGAGCTTAGAGAAGACCGTTCTGAAGGCTTTGGCTAAGAAGATGGAAAATCATCGTGATGAGTATGAGAAGTTCTGGGAGCAGTTCGGCAAGTCCATCAAGATTGGTATTTACAACAGCATGTTTGGCGGTAATGATACCGTAGATAAGCTGAAGGAATTAGTTCTCTTTACTTCCTCTAAGGAAAATAAGAATGTTTCCCTGAAGGAATATGTTGGCCGTATGCCAGAGAGCCAGAAGAAGATTTACTATGCGGCTGGTACTGATATGGCTACCATTGAAAAACTGCCTCAGATGGAGCTTTTAAAGGAAAAGGGCTTAGAGGTTCTCTACTTAGTTGACCCAGTTGATGAGTTCGCTATTGAGACTATCCGTCAGTATGAGGGCAAGGACTTCCAGTCCATCAGCCGTGGCGACCTTGACTTAGATGATGCAGAGTCTCAGGAGGTAAAGAAGGAGACTGAAACCATCGCTAAGGATAATACCGACATGATTAAGGACATCAAGGAAGTATTAGGTGATAAGGTTTCTGAGGTAAAGGTAAGTTCCCGCTTAAAGTCCAGTGCTGTCTGCCTGGTAACTGATGCTCAGGGCCCATCCCTTGCAATGGAGCATACCTTTGCGGCTATGGATAATCCAATGTTCAAGGCTAGACGTATCTTAGAGCTAAATCCAAAGCATGATCTCTTTGCTCGTCTCCAGAATCTCCATGCACAGGGTAAGGACAGTGCAGATTTCAAGGATTACTGCGATTTGCTGTATACTCAGGCTCTTATTATCGAGGGCATTATGCCAGAAAATCCAGTAGATTTTGCTAATAAGCTGGCAAAGCTGATGGCTAAATAAGATTTCATAAAAATATAACGACTAAGAGATGTCCCCCACTTCTATAAGTGGCGGGTACCTTA
>CALZDE010000103.1 GCA_945637225.1 uncultured Selenomonadaceae bacterium | reverse complement strand
GAAAATGCTTGTTGCATTTTCATGATTGAGGGCGTTATAACGACTAAGAGATGTCCCCAATTTCTATAAAAATGAACAGGCTTAAAATAAAAAGGCAGGGCGTGAAGCTCTGTCTTTTTTGCTGTGCTTAAATATGTGATTAAACGTCTTCCTCTACGTACTGGATATATTCTTCAATGAGAAGCTGACGGCATTTTTTAACCATTGGTATCAGGAGCTGAATGGCACCCTCTCTATCGGGAGCAGAAGCGGTGACTCTTACAAGACAGCCATCCTCTTTAGCATAGGTAGCTACAGTAGGATTTGGATTATCAAGAATTTCATCGCCTAATCTTTCTGCCACTGGAGCCTCACCAACGACATTTAAAGGTGCATTCTCACGGCTCATCATTTTTATGTTGATGGAAACGAAGGTGCAATCACTGTGTTTTCTGAGATAATCAACGCAGTATTCCTCAAATATTGGCTTCATTTCCTTAGGAGGACCAGGAAGCATGATGCAGATTTTGTCACCTTCTTCGATGATACAGCCAGGAGCAGTACCGTTGTTATTGTAGAGAATAATAGCGTTTTCAGGAACCATAGCCTGTTTTTTCTGACTTTCGCTGATAGTGCTGAAACCGCCCCTTTCAAGTCTTGCAGAAAGCATTTCATAGGCTTTTAAATCAAGGATGGACTTGCGATTGAAGAAATTCATGAGCATTTCTTTGGTTAAATCATCTTTGGTAGGGCCAAGTCCGCCAGTGAGAATTACCATATCAGAACGGGAATAGGCAATTTCCAAAGCGGATTTCAGACGGTCAGGGTTATCTCCTACGGTAGTCTGATAATAGCAGTCCAGACCTAAAGTAGCCAGCTGTTTGGCGAGGTATTGCGCATTTGTATTGACGATATTTCCAAGAAGAAGCTCAGTGCCGACACTGATAAGCTCAACTATCATAAAGAACACTTCCTTAATTAATTATTTATTTCACTATATTATTATAACTCATTCAATCAGGAAAAAGCAATATTGTTTTTGTTTTAGCAAAATGCTATAATAATCATTATAATATTTTTGATATTTGCAACGTAAAAGTGAGGTGAAAACTACTTAGTTTGTTTAGTGAATATACTAAGCAAAATGATTAGTAGTGGTAATTATGAATAGGAAAAAGATAACAGCATGTTTAATTGCGGCAATGGGAGTATTGACTGTAAGTTCTTCTGTTGGGCAATGTGCGGAGCTTTCCATAGATGATGCAGTAGCTATGGCGATTGAAAGAAATCCTGAAGTAGCTATTACTGCTTATGGTGAAAAAACTGCAAAGGCAAGACTGAAAAAGGCTCGTGCAGCAAATAGCTTTTCTGGCAGTTTGTCAGCAAATGCCTCAAAGACTTATGCAAAGACAGAGGGTATATCTCATGAGTCAAATACCTTTGTTGCGCCAAGAATTTCGTTGAGTCTCCCTGTTTATACTGGCGGTAAGAATGAAGCCAATATTGAAAGCGGAGAATTAGGCATTGAAATTGCTAAATTAAATACTCTCAGACAGTATGAAACAATGCGTTATAATGTCATTAAGGCATATTATGATGTATTGGAGGCTGAGGAAGCAGTAAAAATTCAGCAGGACGAGGTGGATAAGTATCAGAAGCATCTTACCAATACAGAACAGCTTTTTTCTGCTGGCAGTAAGGCAAAAATCGATGTTCTCCGTTCTTCTGTGGAACTGACTAATTCTCAGCAAAGTTTAGTAAGTAAGCAGAGTGATTACAGCAACAAGCTGAATAAATTAAGAAATTACCTCTACATGGACCAGCATGAGCCAGTAGTTTTAACGGATAAATTTGTCTATAACGTATTTGAACCAACTGTGGATGACTGCGTTTCTTATGCTATGAAAAACCGCAAGGATTTGATGGTGGATGAATATACCTTAAAGCAGAAGGAACTTGCAGTAAAGGCAGCTAAGGCAGGCTATAAGCCAACTGTAAATTTAAGTGCAAGCACCAACTGGGACCATAGTGTACTTCCTGATGGCGATAACCATAATGTGACTGTTGGTGTGTCTGCCAACTGGAATTTCTTTGATTCTGGTGTAACTGCCGGTGAGGTAGAGGAAGCTGAAATAGAGGTTGAGAAGGCTAGACTGACTGTCAATAAGGACAAAAACAGCGTTGAACTTGATTTACGCAGTAACTACAACAGCATGAGAGAAGCGGAGAAGAATTTTTCTGCTACGAAAAATGCTGTAAAGAAAGCTGAAGAAGAATATTTTATCGCTACCGAGAAATACAGGGCTGGTGAAGGTATTATGCTTGATATTATAGACGCACAGACTTCACTTTCTACCGCTCGTCAGAATTACATGACTGCTCAGTATAATTATGCCCGTTACAAGGCTGCCGTAGAAAATGGAATGGGCCTTGATGGCTACGAGCTGGAAGGCTGAAAGAGATGGTGATAAGCAGATGAAAAGTTATTTAAAATGGATAATACCACTATTGGTTATAATTGCGGTGGCAGGGTATTTTGCTAACCAGTATTTTGCAGAAAAGGAAAAAGAAAAACAGGTAGCTAATACTGAGATAGCAGAAGTTTCAAGACAAAATTTAAAGTCAATAGTTTCGGCTACTGGAACAATTCGTCCTGTTGATTACGTAGAAGTAAGCCCTAAGACTACTGCACGTATCAAAGAGGTTTTAGTAAAGGAAAATGACCATGTAACAGCAGGTCAGACCGTTGCAATTCTTGATGCCGAGGACATTGAGGAACAGCGTAATCAGGCGGCATACAAGGTAGAAAATGCTAAAATCAAGCATGACAGAGACGAATATCTCTATTCTATCGGTGCAAAACCAAAGTCTGAATATGATGATTCTGAGTACAACTATCAGGACGCACAGTCAAAGCTTAAACAGCAGGAAAAGACCTTATCAGATATGATTATAACTGCTCCTATGGATGGCGTGGTGGTAGGTGAGCCAAAAACCGCTGGTACAATGGCTGTTCAGGGTAATACATCTACCGTTATTATGACTATTGCAGACCTTTCCAAGAAGCAGATTTTGGCAAAGGTTGATGAAACAGATATAGGAAGTGTAAAGGCAGGTCAGTCCGCTACATTTACAGTAGATTCTTATACTAATAAAACTTTTACTGCTAAAGTATCAAAAATATCTCAAAGCGATGTGAACAGTATTTGGAATACACGTTCCAGCAATAGCACAGCTTCATCATCATCAAGTGTAATTTACTATTATGTAGTGCTTGATGTAGATGACCCTGAAAATCTGCTTTTGCCAGCAATGACCGCCCGTGTAGAAATTATTACCGAGGAAAAGCAGAATGCAGTATCTGTTCCAATGACGGCACTTAAAGCTGATTCTGAAGGTACTTATGTAATGAGAGCACTTCCAGAGGGCAAATCTGAAAAGGTATATGTGCAGGTCGGTATTTACAGTAACGATTACGCAGAAATTACTGGCGGACTTAATGAGGGAGATAAACTGGTTGTGTCCTATAAGGCAGCTGAATCATCAGGCAAGAAGAATGGCCGTTCTGGTCCTCCGCCAATGTAAGGGGTGACTCAAATGATAGAACAGTCACATAGTACAGACGGCAAGGAAGTAATAGAGCTTAGAGGGATTAAAAAAATCTATCCTGTAGGCGATCAGGAAGTAGCGGCTCTTGCTGGAATTAATTTAGACATACGTCAGGGTGAATTTGCGGCACTGATGGGACCCTCTGGTTCTGGCAAGTCCACATTGATGAATATTTTAGGGTGTCTTGACAGACCGAGCGTCGGTTCATATAAGCTTGATGGCAAGGAAGTTGCTAATTTGAGTGATGATGAATTAGCCGTTACCCGCAACAAATACATTGGCTTTGTTTTTCAGAATTTTAATCTTTTGAATACAATTTCTTCTCTTGACAATGTTGCATTGCCACTCGTTTATGCAGGCATCAGCAAAAAGGAACGTGCAGAGAGGGCGATGCATTATTTGGATATGGTAGGTCTCAGCGACAGAGCCGACCATATGCCTAATGAGCTTTCAGGCGGTCAGAAACAGCGTGTTGCCATAGCAAGGGCACTTGTAAATGACCCACAGATTATTATGGCGGATGAACCTACGGGCAATCTTGATACCAAATCAACAAAAGAGATATTGGATATTTTTGAAAATATGCACAAAATGGGGCGAACAATTATCTTGGTAACTCATGAGCCTGATGTAGCTATGAGAGCAAGCCGTCAGCTTTTGGTAAGAGATGGCCTTATCACTAGAGACGAAGGAAAGGGCGTGGTCCTTGATGTTGTTTAGTGAGTGCTTTATTATGGCGTTTAAGGCATTGTTAGCCAATAAAATGCGTTCCCTGCTCACCATGCTCGGTATCATTATCGGTGTAGGTGCAGTAATTGTCATGGTTGCCTTAGGTACTGGTGTAAAGGAAAGTATTACTAATTCTATCGCAAGTCTCGGCTCGAATATGCTGATAGTTTCTCCAGCGGCTACTAATAATGGTGGTGTCAGGGGAGCGGCAGGTTCTAATACTAAGCTGAAGTACGATGATGCAAAAGCTATAAAGGATCGCATTAAAAATATTGATTATGTTTCTCCCAGTGTGGCTTCAAGCTATCAGATTGTTAATGGCCGTTCTAACTGGAATTCTTCTGTACAGGGTGTTACTCCTGAATACATGGCAATCCGTTCACTGGAGGTAGTATCAGGCTCGTATATTTCCATTAATGACATGGATAAAAGAAATCGTGTAGCTGTCTTGGGTGCAACCGTTGCAACAGAGCTTTTTGGTACAGATAATCCGGTAGGAAGCAATATACGAATTAATAACGCACCATACATGGTAATAGGCGTACTGTCTAAAAAGGGTCAGTCAGCTATGGGGCAGGACCAGGATGACGTAGTGTATATTCCGCTGACAACTGCACAGGAAAGACTTTTGGGCATTACTCATGTACAGTCGATAAATATTCAGGTAAGTACACCTGAAAAAATGACTCAGGTGCAGTCTGAGATAACAAATCTGCTGAGAAGCCGCCACCGCATACGTGAAGGCGGAGATGATGATTTTAAAGTCAATAACTTAACCAGCTTAATGGAGCTTGTTGATCAGCAGACAGCCATGATAACTGCTCTTTTGGGAAGTATTGCGGCAATTTCTCTGGTAGTAGGCGGTATAGGTATCATGAATATCATGATGGTGTCTGTTACCGAAAGAACCAGGGAAATCGGTATTCGTAAGGCATTGGGTGCTACTTTTAAGGCAATAATGACCCAGTTCTTAATAGAGTCAGTCGTTATAAGCGTGGTAGGCGGTTTTATAGGTGTAATAGCAGCTTTTGGCATATGCTTTATAATAAATTCATTAGGCTTAGAAATGAGCGGTTCTCCATTTAAGACGTCTATTACAGTATTGCCTATTGTCGTATCATTTATATTCTCAGTAGGCATAGGTTTGTTCTTTGGCATTTATCCTGCAAGAAAAGCGGCTAAGCTTGACCCAATTGAGGCATTGCGTTACGAATAAATTTTGTAAAATTTTTTTGTTGCTATTTTCTAAAAAATTTGGTAAAATAGTAATAAGCTGTAAATGCAGCCAGTAAATTGCAAATTTTTTAAAAATATATGGAGGGTTTTTTAATGATTTCAAGTACAGATTTCCGCACTGGTCTCACTATTGAGTATAATGGTGGTGTATGGCAGATTGTAGATTTCCAGCACGTTAAGCCAGGTAAGGGTGCAGCTTTCGTTCGTACCAAGATGAAGAATGTAGAGACCGGTGCAGTTGTCGAGGATACTTTCAATCCTAATGCTAAGATGCCAGCCGCTCATTTAGATACCGCTCGTATGGCTTACCTCTATGAGAGTGACGGAATGTATACCTTCATGGATAACGAGACTTATGAACAGACCGAGCTGAGCAAGGAGCAGTTAGGTGATGCACTGAACTATCTGAAGGAGAATATGGAAGTTGCTATTCAGTCCTTCAAGGGCCGTGTTATTGGCATTACCCTGCCAAACGCTGTTGAGCTGACCGTTACTGAGTGTGAGCCAGGCGTTAAGGGAAACACCGCTACTGGTGCTACCAAGATGGCTACTCTGGAGACTGGCTACGTTGTTCGTGTTCCTCTCTTCATCAATGAGGGTGAGGTTCTCCGTATTGATACCCGTACTGGCAACTACATCGAGCGTGCATAATTCTCGCTTAAAAATTTAAAAGTAGCTGATTGGTTCTCTAAAAATTAGAAAAAGATAAGCGTTAATTTTAGGGGGCAGAGTATTGTTTTGCCTCCTTTTTTGTTTAAATGTATTTTTAAGGGAAAGCAAGTATTTTATTTGTAAGGAGGAATTACAATGGATGAGATTTTAAAGACTGATGAAAAGCTGGGTCAGGTTCGTGTAGCTGACGAGGTAGTTTCTGTGATTGCTGGTATGGCTGCTACTGAGATCGAAGGCATCGCTGGCATGAGCGGTGGTATTGTTGGCGGTATTGCTGAAATGCTCGGCAAGAAAAATCTTTCCAAGGGTGTTAAGGTAGAGGTTGGCGAGACTGAGGCCGCTGTTGACCTTTACATCATTGTGAAGTACGGTGCACGTATTCCAGAGATTGCTATCAACTGTCAGGAGAATGTTCAGAAGGCTATTCAGAGCATGACTGGACTGAAGGTTGTAGAGGTAAATGTGCACGTTCAGGGTGTAGCATTCCCAGAGCCAGAGCATAAGGTAGAGGAAACTATCCGCGTTCGTTAATCTCTGAATGAAAGGGTGATTTTATGGGAATAATCAACAGATTTTTACTTTTCCTGTACACCCTGTTCATTGCTGTTTTATCTATAGGTGTCATTTTGCTTGTAGTGAAGTTGGTGCCTGAGCAATATGTTATTAATGAGTACCAGTATCTTACTGCCCAGTGGCAGACAGCTGCTGGTGCTCTCCTATTTTTCCTGCTCAGCATTCATCTTCTCTGCTGTTCTTTGTTTAATGGCAGCAAGGAGCAGGTCAGCAGAAATGATATTATTTTGGTGAATACTGATAGTGGCAGTGTGCAGGTTACTTTAGAGGCTGTCAGGGAAATGATAAACAGGCTTTCTGACAGTACGGTTGGTGTACGTGAGTCAAAGACAGTTTGTCAGGTCCGTCATGGCAAGGAAAATGATGATAAATTGGAGA
>CALZDE010000102.1 GCA_945637225.1 uncultured Selenomonadaceae bacterium | reverse complement strand
ATAACATTCATAAACTACATCTAAAACATGAATTTTCACCAATTGCAAAATACGTGACAATATCTCAGGGTGCTGTTTGCGGAATACCAAAACAAGAACAGACTATACGTTATTACATGAACAGAGCAGATGAAACTCTTTACGAGGTTAAAAAAGTCGGTAAAAATAATTTTGGTGTATCACCAGTAAACAGAGAACATATTTAATAATATTCACTAATTTGCAAATTTAAAACGCTAAACTTATGTACCTTTGATACATATGCTTAGCGTTTTTTCGTGCTGATTTTATTTAGAATTTTACAGTTATTAAAGTACCTTCACCAATTATACTGTCTACTTCTATTTTTGCATTATGAAGCTTTGCGGCGTGTTTTACAATGGATAACCCTAAACCTGTTCCGCCTACTGCTTTAGAATGACTCTTATCCACGCGGTAAAAGCGTTCAAAAATTCTCTGATAGTCGCTTTTAGCAATACCTATGCCCGTATCTCTGACAGAAAACATCGGTCTGCCATAATCCTCATTTACCTCTATTACCACCGTACCATATTGTGAATTGTATTTAATGGCATTGTCACATAAATTATAAAGCATACTGCTCAAAAGATGTGGTATTCCTTTCATAGTCACCTGCTGTCCTATGATTTCGATGGTAATATTATTTTTTTCCGCTGTAAGGGATAATTTTTCCTTTACGCCTAGAGCCAGCTGATAGAGATTTACTTCATACATCGTCATATTTTCTTTGCTTTCATCAAGTCTTGAAAGCGTGATAATATCCTGTATAAGCTGTATCATACGCTGAACCTCATTACGTATTTTTTTAGCAAATAACTCCGTATCTTCTGGCATTACCATACCATTCTCTATAAGCTCGGCATAACCAGAAATAACGTGTAATGGGGATTTTAACTCATGGGAAACATTCGCTGTAAACTCCCTTCGCATTGCTTCATTTTCTTCTTCATCTGCTTTTCTTGTTGCCTTATGTGAAATAAAAATACATACTGCTATAAGCACAAACAAAACAATTGCGATAGGACCGGCCATTTTCCACAAAAGTGAAAAGATAGTAGACTGAGGCATGGCAAGGCGGATGATTGTTCCATCAGGTATCTTATAAGCAGAATACAGCATTTTTTCCATCATAGTAGCAGAATAACGCTGACTAGAACCATAACCATCACTTAAAGCATTTATTATCTCCTCACGCTCCAAATGATTTTCCATTTCATAGGGAGAATTCTGGTTATCAAAAAGTACCTGCCCATCACCATCTATCCAAGTAATACGGTATTCCTGACCTTCTATTGCTTCCAGATAACTCACGCCTTCATGCAGTACGCCCTGTGCTACCATTTGTGTCTGCATTTTAAGCTGTGACTGCTGTACCTCTGTAAAATGATTATAAAGAACGCTCATAATCACGCTGACAGATAATATAAACCCTGCGATGGCTACTCCTATGAGTACAAATATATTTACTTTTAAATTACGTTGCATTACTATTTCTCCATACGGTAGCCAAGTCCACGAATACTTTTTATCATATTGCTGTATATTCCAAGCTTTTTCCTCAGCTTACTGATATGCATATCTAATGTACGGCTTTCACCAATAAAATCTTCACCCCATAAATTCAAAAGGATATTTTCCCTTTCAAATAAATGCTTCGGATTTTCTACAAACATTCTTAAAAGGTCAAATTCCTTAATCGACAATTCTATTGTATTACCGTCTACCATTACAATATGTTCATCAATATTTAATTTAATTGGCCCATACTGCAAAATATCATTATTTTCTTTTTGTGGATAACGTCTTAAAACTGCCTTAATACGAGAAATCATTTCCATCATGCCAAAGGGTTTTGCCAGATAATCATCTGCACCTAAATCAAGTCCAGTAATCTTATCGTATTCTGTACCCTTAGCTGAAGCCATAATAACTGGTATATTAGCAGTTTTAGCGTTACTTTTTAATTTTTTTAATATCTCTATACCATCTTCATCAGGAAGCATTATATCCAGCATAATTAAATCTGGATATAACACATCTTGAGTCTTCGATAATGCCTGCCAAAATTCAGCAGCATTCGGAAAACCTTTACCGCTGAATCCTGAGGCTTTTAACGTATAGAGCATCAATTCCCTTATATTATCATCATCTTCGACATAAAAAATCATTATCGCATACACCCTATTCCTATAGACACTCGTATTATTTTCAATACCTATAGTATATCATGTTAATGCTGATTTTTCAAATCTTTAATTGTTTGAAATATTATTTTGCATGATACCAGTCTTGATTTTTTTATCAGTGACAATTATTGTCTTGCACTTAAATCTCTTAATAATAGCACCAAGAATAATCATACTTGGCATTATAAAGCGGATACGTTCTGGAACATTATCTATCAGCAGTCCGAGATTATTCTGGAATTTATCCATTGTATCCTGCTTTTCAATAGCCTTAATGATATATCGAATGTGTGAAGCAGGTATTACATCATCCTTATCTTTTTTACCAAAGAATATCCTATCTAATTTCAGAATATCATTCATGGTATTACCTGTACACCACAGAATATTGTATTTATTCTCTTTTTCAAATTCCTTAATCTTATCTATCTTCTTGAGGAAATTATCACGAATTTCATGACGTTCTGATTTTGTTGGCAAAATACCCTTGACAAACTTGTCACCAGTATTTAAGTAGCCTCTGCCTACACTTGCAGAGCTTATTGCCTTTCCATCACTGCATACGATAATATCTGTGCTTCCCCCACTGATGTTTACAAGCAGACCTTTTTTCTTAAATTCCTTTTTACTGCTCTCATTATCGAAGATAATCTTCATTTTGTCCTTGCTGGATATAGAGCGTATTTTCAGACTTGTATGCTTTGCAACAGCGGCTACCACTTCATTACAATTCTTCATATTCCAGAGGAAAGCTGTCGCATAAACATGTATATCGCTGATATTAAAGCTATTTAAGGTTTCCTTGTAATCAGCCAGTATATCTACCAGCTTATTAATTCCTTCTTCCTTTAAGCTATTATGCTTGATGTAGGAAGATAACTCCATTCGATTATACTTGCTGAATATTACCTTCAAATTATTATTAGTAAGATTATAAACATCAATTCTTACTATATCATCCATTATATCAATTACTGCATTAATCATTTTTACCTCCTGCAATATATCAAGATATTATCTCAATTTCGCCATTAATAGAGAAAATTACCCATTTACCAATATTAACAGCATGGTCGCCAATACGCTCCAGATATTTATCTATCATCAGCAAGTCAAGAATCAATTCCCCATTAGCCTGATTATTTTTCAGCTTTTCGATTAATTCCTTTTTGATGTTATCAAAATATTCATCAACAACATCATCAAAGGCTAATACTTCCTTAGCTGAAGAAATATCCTTATTTACGAAGGCTTCAATACTCATTGTTACCATTTTTCTTACTGCATCAGCCATTTGCTTCAGACTTTCAGTTTCGGCAGATGGTTTTATATTTCCTACTGCAATAATATCCGCAATGTCTCCTGACTGAATAGCAATTCTGTCCATGTCAGTTACCATCTTCATAGCGGCTGAAATTGTTCTTAAATCTCTTGCTACTGGCTGCTGCTGCATTAATAGCTTTACACATATATTTTCTATGTAGCGTTCCTGCTGATTTATCTGATCGACACTTTTTTTCAAGCCTGCCGCCTTCATTCTGTCACCATTTAAAAGCGCACTTATCGCCTGAGAAATTGCGTCCTCGCACATATCGCTCATATTGAGCATTTCATTATTTAACAGCTCCAACTGCTTATCAAAATATGATCTCATATCAACCGAACCTTCCTGTAATGTAATCCTCAGTACGTCTGTCCTCTGGCATGGAAAACATCTTTTCTGTGGAACTGAATTCTATTAAATCTCCTAAGAGGAAGAATGCACACTGGTCGGATATACGGACTGCCTGCTGCATATTATGTGTAACCATTATTACGGTATATTTTTTCTTTAATTCCATTGCTAATTCTTCAATTTTACCCGTAGATATTGGATCGAGAGCAGAAGTAGATTCATCCATCAGCAGGATATCAGGCTCTACCGCCAATGCTCTGGCAATACATAATCTCTGCTGCTGACCGCCGGACATACCAAGTGCAGAAGACTTCAAACGGTCTTTTACCTCATCCCAAATTGCCGCATCCTTCAAGGATTTTTCAACAATTGCATCAAGCTTTACCTTTGATGTAATACCATGAGTACGAGGTCCATAAGCAACATTGTCATAAATGCTCATAGGAAATGGATTTGGCTTCTGAAATACCATTCCTACCTGTTTTCTAAGCCATGTAACATCAACCTTTGGCGCATAAATATTTTCATTGTTGTAAATAATGTTTCCTGTTATTTTTACATTTTCTACTAAATCATTCATGCGGTTAATAGTTTTTAAAAAGGTAGATTTACCACAGCCGGATGGACCTATTAAGGCGGTTATCTGATTCTTTGGTATATTGCAGGAAATGTTATGCAGGGCATGATGTTCACCATACCACAAATTCAAATCCTGTACTTCCATTATCGTATTCATAAAATTATTTCTCCTAAAATAAATCTATTATTTATTCTTTAATTTTTTTGCTGAATAATTTGCTGTAAAATTGAGTATGAGTGTCAAAGTCATTAAAATTACAGCTATTGCAAAAGCTACACCTGTCTCACCACGTTCACTTGCATAAACATAAAGTGCTACTGTCAGGGTTGCAGAGGAAGACTCCAATGCAGTGAAGAAATCATTTAATACAAGACCAAATCCAGCTGTGAAAAGAAGTGCCGCAGATTCGCCTACAATTCTTCCAATTGCTAAAATACCGCCTGTAACGATTCCATCAATAGCGTTAGGAAGTACAACTGTCCGTATCATGTGCCATTTGCTGGAACCAAGTGCTAATGAACCTTCTCTATAAGCATTAGGAACAGTTTTCAGGCTTTCCTGTGTAGTACGGATAATTACTGGCAGAATCATCATTACCAAAGTAAGACCACCTGCTAAAATACCCTGCTTAATGCCAAATAATTCTGCAAATAACACCATACCTACCAAACCAAATATAATAGATGGAATACCAGTAAGTGATTCAGCCGCAAATTCAATAATATTCACTAATTTTTTGTTGGTGGCATATTCAGTAAGATATATAGCGGCTCCTGTTCCCAATGGTAAAACAATCGCCATTGCTACAATTATAATGTATATGGTATTCAGCAGATTTGGAAAAATACCTATTACCTGTTTTACATAACTGCTCTGACTAGTTAAAAGCTCCCAAGATAAATAAGGAACGCCACGATAAAATATATAACCAATCATAAAGATAAGCAGTAAGCAGGTAAGAATTGAACTTGACCATATAAGAGCCTTTGCACCGTAATTCCACAATGCTCTTTTGGAAAATATTGCTTTATGCTCTACTGCATTTTCTATATCCAGAGCTACCGCATTTTGCATTTTATGCCCTCTTTCCTTTTATAAATACATTTAAGATAATATTTATCATCATTATAAACAGAAACAGCACAAGACCAATGGAAAATAACGCCTGATGCTGAGTAGAACCTGCTGGAGCATAGGACATTTCTGAAGCAATTGCCGTAGTCATAAAACGTACTGATTCAAAAAGTCCCGGCATATTAGCAACGTTACCTGAAACCATAATAATAGCCATAGCTTCACCAATAGCACGACCTACACCCAAAACTATTGCCGCCGCAATACCACTCTTAGCCGCAGGTACACTTACTCTGAAAAAAGTCTCCATTTCAGTAGCACCCAAAGCGATGGAAGCCTCCTCATATTCTCTAGGAACAGCTCTTAATGCAGTCTCAGAAACATTGATAATTGAAGGCAAAATCATAATAGTCAATACGATAATTGCCGCCAATAATGTAGCACCAGAAGGTAAATCAAACCATCCCTGAATGATTGGTACAAGGACAATCATACCCACCAGACCATATACTACTGATGGAATACCTGCCAAAAGCTCAACCGCTCTATGGATAACACCAGCCACACCAGTTGGAGCCGCCTTTGCTAAAAATATGGCAGTCAAAAGACCGATTGGAACACCAATTATAACAGCTCCCACTGTACCGTAAATACTTGTCATTATGAAAGGAAGTATACCAAAAGATGGTGTAGTAGTTGTTGCGGTAGGCTGCCATACAGTTCCCAGCAAAAATTCACCTACGCCAATTTCCATAATAGCAGGCAGACCGGATATTATAAGATGTATAGTTATACAGATAACAAAGCCGATTGCCACAATGCCACAGAGCATAAAAATGAAATTTATGCCCTTTTCCATTAAATCATGCAGTTTTGAAATTTCTCTCATTTACTACACCTCATTATTTAGCTGTTGGAACAGCACCAGCCTTGGTAATCATGTCAGCTGCATTCTTGGAAACCATGAAATCAAAGAACTTCTGAGAAATTTCGCTGAGTGGAGTACCTTCCTTGGTAATCAGGTTGAAAGGACGCTGAATTACATACTTGCCAGCTAAAATATTTTCCTCGGTGCACTCAAAGCCATTGATCTTTAATACCTTAATACCCTTCTGATTAGCAACTGCCGCAAAAGAAGCATAACCGATAGCAGCTTCACTATTCTTTACAGCCTCAATAACAGCACCAGTAGAGGTTAATTCCTGAGCTAATTTGCACTTATCCTTAGTCTTGGTAATAGACTCAAAGCCATCACGAGTACCGGAACCAGCCTCACGACCAATAGCAGCTACTGCACCAGCCTTACCGCCAACACTGCTCCAGTCAGCCTCACCCTTAAACAGTCCAGCAACCTGCTCAGTTGTAAGATTATCTAAAGGACAATTTTCGTTGACGATGATAGCGATACCGTCAAGTGCAAGAGTAGTTTCCTTTAAGCCCTTTGCCTTTTCGCTATCCTTCAGACTACGTGAAGAAAGACCAATGTCGCATGTTCCCTTGCTTACTGCCTCGATACCAGTACCAGAACCGGAAGCATCATAGGTAATAGTCACACCGCTGTTTTCCTGCATGAACGCCTCAGATAAAATACCAATTACCTTCTCCATAGAGGTAGAACCATTAGTAGCGATATTGCCCTTTAACTGCTGTCCGTCATTAGAAGCAGAATTGCCAC
>CALZDE010000101.1 GCA_945637225.1 uncultured Selenomonadaceae bacterium | reverse complement strand
CTATAAATTTGCGACATGTGATGGAATTTGGTGATGAACCATTTACAATTAAAATTCTTAACACAGGTGAAGTTGTTCATAATATGTATGATTTTTTACGAAATGCGGCTAATTATGTGTAAAGGTGAGTTTTATGAGGGGAAGCTACAGAATTATAATACAAAATCGTCGAGTGCATTATGATTTTGTTATAAGAAGAAATATCACTGTTATAAAAGGGAATAGCGGTACTGGAAAAACCACTTTGATAGATATGCTGGCAGAATATGAGTCAAATGGCAGAAGCAGTGGTATATCCGTAGAATCAAAAAGAAAGTGTATGGTTATATCTGGCAGTGATTGGCAAAGCCGTATACAGAATTTACATGATACTATAATTTTTATTGATGAAGAAAATGGCTTTGTTACATCAAAAGAATTCGCCAGAACGATAAAGGAAACTAATAATTATTATGTAATTATTTTAAGAGAAGGTATTGAGACACTTCCTTATAGCGTAGAGGAAATTTATGGTATAAGGACATCGGGAAAGTATAATAGCTTAGTTAAGACCTATAATGAATTTTATCGTATATATGGTGATAATCTGTTAGGTGATGATGTTGCTTTAGATACATTGTATACAGAGGATAGTAATTCAGGTTGGCAATTTTTCAATGGTGTCTGCAAAAAGAATGGTATAGAATGTATAAGTGCAGAAGGTAAATCGAATATAGTACCAGAAATTTTTAAGCTGTCAGCAGATTTAAAGGTATTAATTGTGGCAGATGGAGCTGCGTTTGGTTCACAGATGGAAAAAGTAGATAAGCTATTAAAACAGCGTCCTAATACATGGCTTTATCTGCCGGAATCCTTTGAGTGGATGATATTAAAAGCTAACATTGTAGAATATCCAGATTTACATAAAATTTTGGAACATCCTGAAGAATATATTGAAAGTGCCGAATTTTTTAGTTGGGAAAGGTATTTTACAGATTTATTGATGAAGGCAACACAGGATACGTATTTGCAATATAGCAAGAGCAAGCTAAATGATGTATATCTAAGTGACAAATTGAGGAATAAAATTTTAGGAGAAATAATTTATGAAGGCATATAAGTGAAATTGCGATATTAGAAATGGCAGAGTATGCTTTGTCAGTGATGAGTAAGCAATTATTTGTTTCAATGTAAATGTTTCATTTGCTAGAGAAGAAAAAGCTAGAAGACTTTTTATTGATGGTGCTTCTGCTTAATTGTGTTGCTTCGGTGGTATTGCGGGTAAAAGTGAGAAAACCCATGCTGATATTTCATTAAAAATTAATTATTGGCTGTCGCATATCTTTAACGATGTGCGATGGCCTTTTAAAATTTCTCTATTTAATACAATAAAGTGTTTGTATACAAAATTATTATGTTTGTGTTAAAAATATATCATCAGTACAATATTAGGTGGAATTTTTACAAACATAAGTATTGATTATAAATAGATGTTTATTGTTTTATATTGCGATAATGGTAAAAAATATACCAAATAGGTGCTAAAAAGTACTAATGAAACACTAGAAAGCGTGTATACATCCAGCATTGATTTTATGGTTTTTTATCATGGTTAGTGTGTAAATAGTCAGAAAAAAGAAATTTAGGTAAAAAAGATTAAAAAAACACAAAAAAAGTATTGACAGGAGGCTTAATCCCTGCTATATTATTTTAGGTAAGCGTTTGGCCGCCATGTCCTTGCTATCTTGAATAGTGGGAAACGGGCAGTCAAAGAAGCTAATCACCATTATTTGAAAGGAGGATATCGGTTTACTATGGTAATGACTGATCCTATCGCAGACTTATTGACCCGCATTCGCAATGCGAACTCTGTCTATCATGAAAAGGTAGATATTCCTGCTTCCAACATTAAGAAGGCTATTGCTGGCGTTCTGAAGGAAGAGGGCTACATTAAGGACATCACCTTCACTGAGGATGGCAAGCAGGGTGTTTTGACTCTGACCCTGAAGTATGGCAAGAATCGTGAGAAGGTAATTACCGGCTTAAAGCGTGTTTCTAAGCCTGGTCTCCGTCAGTATGCAAAGGCTGACGAGCTGCCTCGCGTAATGGGCGGCCTGGGCACTGCTATCATTTCCACCTCTAAGGGTATCATGTGCGATCGTGATGCTCGTAAGGCTGGTCTTGGCGGCGAAGTAATCGCTTATGTATGGTAATTCATAACGTCTGGAGGTGTAAAGATGTCAAGAATCGGTAGAGCACCTATTACTGTTCCATCTGACGTAACTGTAAAGATTGAGGACGGCAACAAGGTGACTGTAAAGGGTCCTAAGGGCGAACTCACTCGTACCCTTCATCAGGACATGAGCATTAAGCTGGAGGATGGCGTTCTGACTGTAACCCGTCCATCCGACAATAAGGACCATAGATCCCTTCATGGTCTTACCCGTACCCTGTTAAACAACATGGTAATCGGTGTTAAGGAAGGTTTCTCCAAGACTCTGGAAATCAACGGTGTTGGTTACAGAGCACAGAAGCAGGGCAAGAACCTGAATCTGTCACTGGGTTTCTCCCATCCTGTAGTTGTTGAGCCACCTACTGGTATCAATTTTGAAGCACCATCTGCTACCAAGATTGTTATCTCTGGTATCGACAAGGAAGCTGTTGGCGCAATCGCAGCAAAGATTCGTGAGTACCGTCGTCCTGAGCCATATAAGGGCAAGGGTATCAAGTACGAGGGTGAGCATATCCGCCGTAAGGTTGGTAAAGCTGGCGCTAAGGGCAAGAAGTAATTTAACAGAAAGGAGCGACCTACAGTGTTCGTTAAGGAAGATAAGAATAAGGCACGTGTTAAGCGTCACCTTCGTGTACGCAACCACATTTCCGGCACTGCAGAGAGACCACGTCTCAATGTATTCCGCAGCCTGAGCAATATCTACGCACAGGTAATCGACGATGTCAAGGGTGTAACTCTGGTATCCGCTAGCTCCAAGGACAAGGGCTTTGAGAATTACGGTGGTAATGTCGCAGCTGCTAAGGCTATCGGCGAAACCGTTGCAAAGCGTGCCCTGGAGAAGGGTATCACCGAGGTTGTATTTGACCGCGGCGGTTATGTGTATCAGGGCCGTGTAGCTGCCCTGGCTGAGGCAGCTCGTGAAGCTGGCCTCAAGTTCTAATATTGCAAAGGAGGTACATGAATGGCTAAGTTTGACAACAAAGAGCGCAGAAATGAAGAAGTTTCTGAGTTCGAGGAAAAAGTTGTTTACATTAACCGTGTAGCCAAGGTTGTAAAGGGCGGCCGCCGTTTCTCCTTCAGTGCACTGGTTGTTGTAGGCGACAAGAAGGGTCGCGTTGGTGCTGGTCTCGGCAAGGCTGCTGAGGTTCCAGAGGCGATCCGCAAGGGCGTTGAAGACGCTAAGAAGAATCTGGTAAATGTATCCCTGAAGGATACCACCATCCCACATGAGATGCTGGGTGTATTCGGTGCTGGCCGCGTGCTGTTAAAGCCTGCTGCTAAAGGTACCGGTGTAATCGCTGGCGGTCCTGCACGTGCAGTGCTTGAGCTTGCTGGCATCCACGACATTCTGACCAAGTCCCTGGGTTCTTCCAACCCTAATAACATGGTTCGTGCAACCTTGAAGGGTCTTGAGCAGTTAAAGCAGGCTGAAAAGGTTGCTGAGCTCCGTGGCAAGACTGTACAGGAACTTTTGGGTTAATAGGAGGTAGTTGATATGGCAAAGCTGAAGATTACCCTTACCAGAAGCCTGATTGGCAGACCAGCTACTCAGCGTGATACTGTTAAGGCAATTGGTCTTAAGAAGTTGAATTCCTCAGTAGAGCTTCCAGATAACGAGGCTACTCGCGGTCAGATTAAGAAGATCTGCCACCTCGTTACCGTTGAAGAAGTTCAGGCCTGAGATTGAGGAGGTTTCATATAATGCAGTTAAATGAATTGGCTCCAGCAGCTGGCGCTCGTAAGACCCGTTTCCGTGTAGGTCGTGGTCTGGGTTCCGGCAATGGCAAGACCTCTGGCAAGGGCCAGAAGGGTCAGAAGTCCCGTGCAGGCGGCGGCGTTCGTACCGGTTTTGAGGGCGGCCAGATGCCTCTGTACCGTAGACTTCCAAAGCGCGGTTTCAAGAACATTTTCGCTAAGGTTTATGCCGAAGTTAATGTTGAGACCCTGAATCGTTTTGAGGATGGTGCTACTGTTGATGCTGTTGCATTAGTAGAGAGCGGCATTCTGAAGAACGTTCGTGATGGTGTTCGTATCCTTGGTAATGGTGAGCTGACTAAGAAGCTGACTGTTGTAGCTAACGGCTTCACCAAGGGTGCTGAGGAAAAGATTGTTGCAGCAGGCGGCAAAATTGAGGTGATCTGAGTTGTTTTCAGCCCTATCTAATATATTCAGGATCCCGGAGCTAAGGCAAAAGATCACATTTACTCTGATTATGTTTGCTGTATTCAGAATGGGTACTCATATACCTGTTCCTGGTGTAAATCCGGCAGTTATCGAGGAATTGTTCAATAATGGCAGTCTCTTCGGTCTGATGGATATGTTCTCCGGTGGTGCGCTCAGCAAATTCTCAATATTTGCCATGAGTATTACGCCTTATATCAATGCTTCGATTATAATCCAGCTGTTGAATGTCGTAATTCCTACTCTGGAGCAGTGGTCGAAGGAAGGCGAAGAGGGGCATAAGAAAACCACCAAGCTCACCCGTTATCTTACGGTAGCATTAGCATTCCTTCAGGCTATAGGCATGTCCATTGGTTTGAAGGCAGCAATATTGAATCCTAATCCTGTATCAATACTGATTATTGCAATCACGTTGACCGCAGGTACAGTATTTTTAATGTGGGTAGGCGAGCAGATTACGGCTAGTGGCGTTGGTAATGGTATTTCACTGATTATCTTCGCTGGTATCGTAGCAGCCCTCCCAGCAAACCTAGTAAAGATTTACCAATATCTGCAGGCAGGAACAATTAGTTATTTTAATGTGTTCTTCTTTGCAGTAGTAGCGATAGCCATGATTGTATTCGTTATTGCGGTACATACGGCGCATCGCAGGATTCCCATCACTTATGCAAAGCGGGTTGTCGGCGCAAAAGCTTACGGCGGCAATTCCAGTCACATCCCTCTGAAAGTTAATCAGGCGGGTGTAATTCCAATAATCTTTGCGTCATCCGTGCTGATGTTTCCAGTAACCATTGCCCAGTTTATTGATATCCCCTGGGTAAAAACTTTCGCCGGTTATTTTGCGTGGGGTACACCGCTACAATCAACAATGTACGCATTGCTGATTATCTTCTTCACGTATTTTTATACCGCGGTTACTGTAAAGATATCGGATATGGCAGAGAACCTGAAAAAACACGGTGGCTTTATTCCGGGCATTCGTCCTGGTGAGGCAACCGCTGAATATCTAGATCATGTTTTGACCCGAATTACTCTGGCTGGCGCATTTTTCCTGGCGTTCATTGCAATTCTGCCAACCTTCCTTGCAGGGGCAACCCACATTGAGGGCGTAAATTTCGGTGGAACTGCCTTGCTCATTGTTGTAGGCGTTGGCCTTGATACAATGAAACAGATTGAGTCTATGGTAGTAATGCGTAAATACCAGGGATTCATGAAGTAAGGGACGTAATAAGGGGAGTAGCCAAATGCATATCTTATTAATGGGGCCTCCAGGTGCTGGCAAAGGCACTCAGGCGGCTAACATAGTTAAAGAGTTCGAGATTCCACATATTTCTACTGGCGACATGTTCCGTGCTGCTATTAAGGAAGGAACCGAACTGGGTAAGAAGGCAAAGGCATGTATGGATGCCGGAAATCTGGTACCAGATGAAATTACTGTAGGTATCGTTCGTGAGCGTCTTGCTAAGGACGATTGCAAGAGAGGTTTCATTCTGGATGGTTTCCCTCGTACAGTAGATCAGGCTGATGCTCTGACCAAAATCCTTAAGGAAGTTGGCATTGAGCTGAAGTGTGCGCTGAACGTAAATGTACCAGCAGCTGACCTCGTTGAGAGAGCAGTTGGCCGTCGTATCTGCAAGTTCTGCGGAGCTACATATCACGTTAAGTTTAATCCTTCCAAGAAGGACGGCGTTTGCGATATGTGCGGTGGCGAATTGTTCCAGCGTGCTGATGACACTGAGGAAACAATGAAGAATCGTTTATCAGTGTATGAGTCCAGCACCAGGCCTCTGATTGAGTATTACAAGAATGCTGGTCTTTATGTCGAGGTAGACGGCAGACAGGAAATCAACAAGGTTTATGAGGACATTGTTGAGTTACTTAATAAGTAATAGATTTTAAACATAAACGCTTACCGGGAAAAGGCTGCTTCCTGCGGCCTCCTTTCCTGAAGTTTGTAATAATAAGGAGCTTTTTCCACCTATGTCTAAGCAAGATGTTATAGAAGTTGAGGGCAAGGTACTTGAAGCACTGCCAAATGCAATGTTTCAGGTGGAGCTGGAAAACGGTCATGTTGTCCTGGCACATGTTTCCGGTAAGATTCGTATGAATTTTATACGCATCCTGCCAGGGGATAAGGTCACTATTGAGCTTACTCCATATGACTTAACTCGTGGCCGTATCACTTATCGTTTTAAATAACTCTCGTTGGGCTTGCGGCTCACGTATCGTGTAAGAAAGGGGCATAACGCAATGAAAGTTAAACCTTCGGTTAAACCAATTTGTGAGAAGTGCAAGGTAATTAAGCGCAAGGGTCACGTAATGGTAATTTGCGAGAACCCAAAGCATAAGCAGCGTCAGGGCTGATAAGAATTAAGAAGGAGGTGCTTTTCGAATGGCACGTATTGCCGGTGTAGATTTGCCACGTGATAAGAGAATTGAAATTGCATTAACATACATCTATGGTATTGGTCTGAAGACCTCTCAGGATATCCTGAAGGCTCTGGAGATCAACCCAGATACCCGCGCTCGTGAGGTTTCTGAGGAAGATGTTGCTAAGATTCGCGAATACTTGGATAAGAATAATATCATCGTTGAGGGTGACCTGCGTCGTGAGAGATCCCTTAATATTAAGCGACTCGTTGAGATCGGCTGCTATCGTGGTCGCCGTCATCGCATGGGTCTCCCAGTTCGCGGACAGAACACCAAGAACAACGCACGTACTCGCAAGGGCCCTAAGAAGGTCGTTGCAGGTAAGAAAAAGTAATAAGGGAGGGCTAAAGAGTGGCAGTAAAGAAAACTGTACGTCCTAAGAAGAAGGACCGCAAGAACATAGAATACGGTGTAGCTCATATCAGCTCCACCTTTAACAATACCATCGTTACCTTAACTGATAAGAATGGTAATGCACTTTCCTGGGCTAGTGCAGGTGGCCTCGGTTTCCGTGGTTCCCGTAAGAGCACTCCATTCGCAGCTCAGATGGCAGCAGAGGTTGCTGCAAAGGCTGCTA
>CALZDE010000100.1 GCA_945637225.1 uncultured Selenomonadaceae bacterium | reverse complement strand
CCTCAGCCTTTGGAGCAGGTGCTTCTGCAACAGCTGGAGCTTCAGCCTTTATTGCCGCAGTGACAACAGACTCCTCTTTCTTTGCAGGGGTCTTCAGCTTGAAATAGCAGGTAGCCAATGGAGGTACAGTAATAACGATGTGCTGTGCACGATCATTACGTGGGTATGGGAAGGTTAAGAGCTCACCCTCGTTAAGTACATTGGAACCACCGAACTCGCTGGCATCACTGTTGAATACTTCCTCATAGGAACCAGCAGCTGGAACACCGAGATTATAACCGCGATGTACCTCTGGAGTGAAGTTGCAGACAACTACTACGAAGGAACCATCATCAGCCTTACGGATGAAGGAAACCATGCTGTGGTCATTATCGTTGCAGTCGATCCACTCGAAACCGCCCCAATCGAAATCAACCTGCCAGAAGGTCTTGTTTTCCTTGTAGAACTTGTTCAGGTTGCGAGAGTATTCCAGCATCTTAGCATGCATGTCATACTGCTCAACCAAATGCCAGTCAAGGCTCTGATTCTCGTTCCACTCAATGAACTGACCAAACTCACCGCCCATGAATAATAACTTCTTGCCAGGATGAGCCATCCAGTAGCCGAAGAACGCACGCAGGCCAGCAAATTTCTGCCAGTAATCACCAGGCATCTTATTAATCAGAGAACACTTGCCATGAACTACCTCATCATGAGACAGTGGCAGTACGAAGTTCTCGTTGAATGCATACATCAGAGAGAAGGTCAGCTTATCCTGATGCCACTTACGATAAATTGGGTCAAGGCTTACATAACGGAGAACGTCGTTCATCCAGCCCATGTTCCACTTATAGTTGAAGCCCATACCGCCCATGTATACAGGACGGGAAATCATTGGCCAGGAGGTAGATTCCTCAGCAATCATCAGTGCCTGTGGATGCTCCTTGAAAATGGACTCGTTCAGCTTCTTAATGAAGTCCATAGCCTCTAAGTTGCCAGTACCGCCATGCTTATTAGGAGTCCACTGACCTTCCTCACGGCCATAGTTCAGATAGAGCATATTAGCAACAGCATCAATGCGCAAGCCATCAATGTGATACTGCTCCATCCAGAACATAGCATTAGAAATCAGGAAGCTCTGTACCTCAGTACGGCCATAGTCAAAATTCAGAGTACCCCAGCCTGCATTATCTGCACGCTGCATATTATCAGACTCATAGAGGTTTACACCATCGAAGGTACGCAGGCCCTGATCATCCTTGCAGAAATGACCTGGAACCCAGTCCATGATAACAGCGATACCTGCCTGATGAGCCTTATCTACTAAATAACGGAAATCATCTGGTGCACCAAAACGGCTGGTCAAGCAATAGAAACCAGTTGCCTGATAGCCCCAGGAACCATCAAATGGATGCTCGCAAAGTGGCATGAACTCGATATGAGTATAGTTCATTTTTGCTACATAATCAACTAATGCATCTGCCAGATCACGATAATTGAGATAATTTCCCTCTGGGTCACGACGCCAGGAACCAGCATGTACCTCATAAGTCAGCATTGGCTGGCCATAGGACTGCTTCTTCTTCTGTTCCTCATACCATGCCTGGTCATTCCAGGTATAGTGATTCATATCATAAACCTTGGAAGCGGTCTGAGGACGTACCTCACTGCTATAACCATAAGGGTCAGCCTTCATCATATGTGGGCCGCCATGTGGAGGAATAATAGCATACTTATAGGACTGGCCTTCCTTTACGCCAGGAATAAACAGTGTCCATATCTCGCCATCCTGAACCTTCTGCATGGCATTTACACGGGTATCCCAATTATTAAACTCGCCAACTACACTTACTTCCTTAGCATGTGGTGCCCAAAGGCTAAAACGTACGCCCTGCTGGCCATCTTCTTCCGTACAATGCGCACCTAAGAATTTATAAGCCTTAGTGGAGTTGCCCTGATGGAACAGATAGAGATCAGTGTCGTCAAGTCTTGATACCTTCATTTAGTGATTCCCCCTCGATACAAAATACTTGGAAATTCATCCCTGAAAAATCCCGGTAACCTTTTCTTACTTCAAATATGTATTCAAATATGTATTAAATTCCGCTGGCAGGATTGCTCCCACCAGCGAAAAATAATTAACAATGTTCTTCTGTATTGATATTACTCATGAGTCAGTGGCTGTACGTCAACTGGCTTTACATCCCAGATATCCTTAGCGTACTCAGCAATGGTACGGTCAGAGGAGAAAATACCGGAACGTGCAATATTTATGATACAGGACTTAACCCAAGCAGTCTTATCCATGTAACGGCGAACTATTTCCTTACGAGCCTCAGCATAAGCAGGCAGATCCTTCAGAATGAAGAACTCATCGTTGGAATTCAGCAGATAATCATACAGGGAATGGAAATCACCAAAGGTGCCATCGGTCAGCATGTTCATAACTGCCTTAGCCATTGGATTGTTGTTGTACTCATCCCATGCAGAATAATTACCATTTGCGTAGTAGTTCAGGACCTCGTTGGAACGCAGGCCGAAGATTACGCAGTTCTCGTCGCCAACTTCATCGCGAATTTCGATGTTAGCACCGTCAAGGGTACCCAGAGTGATAGCACCGTTCATCATGAACTTCATGTTACCAGTACCGGATGCCTCCTTGGAAGCGGTGGAAATCTGCTCACTGACATCAGCAGCAGGATATACCAGCTCACCAAGAGATACGCAGAAGTTCTCTAAGAATACAACCTTCAGCATATCCTTAACGTCTGGATCGTTGTTTACCTTATCAGCAACAGCATTAATCAGACGGATAGTCTCCTTAGCTACATAGTAAGCAGAAGCTGCCTTACCGCCGAAGAAGCAGGTAACAGGATGCTGCATCTTGTAGCCATGATTCTTAATCTGATCATATACATACATGATATGCAGGATATTCATCAGCTGACGCTTGTAGGAATGAATACGCTTAACCTGAATATCGAATATGGACTTAGTGCTGATCTTAATCTTGTTGTGCTGCTGTACATACTGAGCCAGAGCGCGCTTACGGATGGACTTAACCTTTGCAATATCCTTCTGGAACTTAGGATCATCAATGAACTGCATGATCTTAGCCAGGGAATGCTGTACATCATGTCTCCAAGCACGGGTCAGACGGCTGTCAATCAGATGAGCCAGCTCGTTATCAGCAACTAACAGCCAGCGGCGATGGGTAATACCATTGGTCTTGTTGTTGAACTTCTCTGGATAGTACTCATAGAACTTATGCAGAGTAGTGCTCTTTAAGATTTCAGTATGGAGCTTAGCAACACCGTTTACGCTGTGAGAACCAACGATGGACAGGCGAGCCATGTGAACCTGACCGTCCTGAATGATAGACAGCTCACGTACACGCTCTTCATCATTAGGATAAGCCTCACGAACCTCATCGAGGTGACGGCGGTTAATCTCGTCAATGATCATGTAGATACGTGGCAGCAGTTCCTTCATCAGGTCAACGCCCCACTTCTCCAGTGCCTCAGGCATGATGGTATGGTTGGTGTAACCGCAGGTATTTACTACGATATCCCAAGCAGTGGACCAGTCCATCTCCTCTTCATCAACCAGAATACGCATGAGCTCTGCTACGCACAGTGCTGGATGGGTATCGTTGATATGGATAGCAATCTTGTCAGAGAAATCATAAAGATCCTTGTGAGTTCTCTTGTAGGTACGGATGATACTCTGAACACCAGCGGATACGAAGAAATACTCCTGTACCAGACGGAGCTTGCGGCCCTCGAAGGTACTGTCATCTGGGTACAGATACTGAGTAATGCTGTTTACCCAGTTACGATGTGCATTACGCTTATGAATCTGCTCCTGATTTAAGGTAGCCATGTCGGAGAAGTCAGTCTTAATCTCAGCATTCCACAGGCGCAGGGTGTTTACGGTACGATTCAGATAACCAACTACAGGTACATCATAAGGAACAGCCAGTACCTCAGTGTAGTTCTCATGAGCCAGCTCTAATTCGCCAGTCTCCTCGTTCTTCTTCATGTAAGCATTACCGCCGAAACGTACATTTACAGAACGGCTTGGCTTACGGAACTCCCAAACGAAGCCATTACGGAGCCAGTTATCAGGAATCTCAACCTGGTTGCCGTTAATGATCTTCTGCTCGAACAGACCATACTGATAGCGGATACCACAGCCATGAGCAGGCAGGCCCAGGGAAGCCATGGAATCAATGAAGCATGCTGCCAGACGGCCCAGACCACCATTACCCAGACCAGCATCAGGCTCCTCATCATAGAGGTCATGCAGATGAGGCATATCAGGATAATCAGCCATCAGGGACTTCAGGGAATTCTTAATATCCAGGTTCAGCAGATTGGTATTCAGAAGACGGCCAATCAGGAACTCAATGGAGAAATAATAAACCTGCTTATTGTCGTTCTTAGCATAAGCCTTGTTGGTAGCAATCCAGTTCTCAGCAGTATACTGCTTAGCTACCTCTGCAATAATAACATACAGCTCGTGATTAGTCAGGTCGCTTACTTCACGGCCATACTTAATCATAGCAGTCTGAATAATTCTTTCCTCTAACTCAGGCTTAGTTGTCTCAATATCATGGGATAATAACATGTGGGACTTCACTCCTATTCGTATTCTCTCGTTGATTTTTGATTTTCTTCAATAAATTTTATGTAAAAGCCGCATCTATCATCTTAGGGGTTGATGACTGTTTATCACACTAAAATCAAGAATAAACCATGCAGCCTTTTATATTATATCATACTAATTGATAATTGTAAATAAAAAAAGAGACCTGCAAAGCACTTTTTTTACCTCGCAGACCTCACTTTTTTAAATTTTAAATTGTTTAAATCTTTGCATTCTTGCTAACAATGAGAGGATAGTTTTCTGCACCCTTCAGAACCTTGCCATCGCTGATAACAACATTCTTGTCGCAGATTGCATTCTCAATAGTAGCACCCTCGCCCAAGGTAACATGCTGCATTACGATAGAATTCTTAATAACAGCACCCTCAGCTACCTTTACGCCACGGAAAAGAATGGAATTCTCAACAGTACCACGAATCTCGCAGCCATTTGCAATCAGGGAATCCTTAACAACAGCAGTAGCCTTGTACTGAACAGGAACTGCATCCTTGCGCTGAGTATAGATTACATTCTCACCCATGAACAGCTCTTCCCAAATCTCTGGCTTGCGTACATCCATGCTTGCAGTGAAGTATGCACCAACACTGTTTACACGAGCTACATAGCCCTTATGCTCATAAGCATAGATAGTGTACTCATCAGCACGACGGATAATACCATCGAGCATGAAGTCAGTGCCGCCACGCTCAAAGGCAGTCTTTACCAGATTGATAAATACTTCCTTAGCCATGATGTAAACGCCCATGCCTACACATGCGCCAGCCTCAGCCTTAGGCTGCTTAGCAACATCCTTTACCAGACCGCTCTCAGCTACCTTCAGAACAGAAGCTAAGCCATCACGCTCAGTCTTAGTCTTGTAGTAAACCAGAGTAATGTCTGCACCAGTGGACTGATGATACTCAAGAACAGGATTATAATCAATGTTGAATACGGTATCTGCATTGGAAAGCAGTACGTAATCAGCTGGAGAATGCTCAATGAAGTCCAGATTGTTATACAGACCGGACAGATTGCCAATAGGAGCGCGGCCATCGCTGGACTCGCTAGGCATGTAGTACATACCCTCACGATGACGAGCCAGATCCCAGTCCTTACCGGAACGGAGATGGTCGAAAATAGAACGTGCCTTATCGGAAAGAAGAATACCAACACTGCTAATACCAGCATTAACCATGTTGGACAGTGCAAAGTCAATCAGGCGATAACGGCCTGCAATTGGTAAAGAAGCTACTGGACGGCTCTCGCACAACTCTTTCATCTTAGAAATAGGACTATCCAGCTTTATAATACCCATCATGTTATTCAAAATGATCAGCTCCAATCTTTCTGCTGCGGGGCAATTGCATAAGTGATCAGCTATGCAGCTAATATTTACAACCCAGACCGCATACAGTCAATCAATAAATAATCACTAATTAAGCCTCTACTACGGTCTTCTCAGGAATAACGAGAATTTCGCCTGGCTTGCCCTCTACCTTAGCACCAGCCTTGATTACGCTGTGCTGAGCTACGATAGCATGGTCAACTACTGCACCATCCTCAATTACTGCAAATGGCAGAATTACGGAATTGGTAACCTTAGCGTTCTTACCTACCTTAACACCGGAGGACAGCATGGAATGCTCAACCTCACCCAGAATCATGGAGCCTTCATTAATCATAGAACGGCTTACCTTAGCATCTGGACCAATGTACTGTGGTGGCAGGGATGGATTGGAGGAATAAATTCTCCAGTCGCTGGAAAGCTCGAAAGGTGGCTCATCCTCAAGGAAGTCCATATTTGCCTGCCACAGGCTTTCGATAGTTCCTACATCCTTCCAATAGCCTTCAAAAGCATAGGAATACATACGACGGTTGTCCTTTAACATCTTAGGAATGATGTTCTTGCCGAAGTCATGCTCAGAGCCTTCTTCCTCAGCATCTTCCTTCAGATACTTATCCAGCAGGTCACGGCTGAAAATATAAATACCCATGGAAGCCAAGTTGGACTTTGGCTGTGCTGGCTTCTCTTCAAACTCAATGATACGGCCATCACTGGTATCGGTGTTCATAATACCAAAACGTGGAGCCTCGTCCCAAGGAACCTCAAATACACCAATAGTAGCATCAGCGTTACGCTCCTTGTGTGCTGCCAGCATCTTAGCATAATCCATTGTGTAGATATGGTCACCAGAAAGAATCAGTACATAATCTGGGTCTACAGTATCAATGAAATTCAAGTTCTGATAAATAGCATCTGCGGTGCCCTTATACCAGTCTGCACCCTTCTCACGAGCATATGGAGGCAGAATGAAAACACCGCCATCTCTCTTGTCCAAATCCCATGCATTACCAGTACCTAAATAGGTATGTAACTCCAATGGACGATACTGAGTAGCAACACCTACTGTATCAATACCAGAATTTGCACAGTTAGAGAGCGGGAAATCAATAATTCTGTATTTGCCACCGAATGGAACTGCTGGTTTTGCAACATTCTTAGTCAAAGCCTTCAGACGGCTACCCTGACCGCCTGCTAAAATCATGGCCAGACATTTATTTTTACTCATAACTATTCACCCCTGTATCCTATTAAGAATTACTTCTACATAGATACTTCAATATTTATTAGAAAAATCCTTCTTTTTTTCCAAAATATTTTAAAAATTTGTGAAATTATTTTTTTGGGTTTTACAAAGGTGACAGCACTTTACAACTTTTATGCTGCATAACCCTGATTCCAGCCCATAGCTGCCAAGAACTCCATGATGATATCGGAATTTTTGGCAGTTTGGGCA
>CALZDE010000099.1 GCA_945637225.1 uncultured Selenomonadaceae bacterium | reverse complement strand
ATATATGTTATTTTAAATCAAATATCGAAAAATTCGTTTTCTACCGCAATACACAGCATGTGGTAAATTGGCAGATGGTATTCCTGAATTTTGTAGGTAACAGGACTTGGGGCGGAGATTGCAATATCTACTAATGGCTTCAATTTGCATTCCTTGCCACCTAAGAGTCCGATTGTTTTCATGCCCTTTACCTTTGCCATCTGCACTGCATATACTACGTTAGCAGAGTTTCCTGAGGTGCTTATGCCGATGAGAATATCCTCTGGATTTCCTAAGCCTAATACCTGCTGTGCCATAGCTAAATCCGGTGCCTGGTCGTTGGCAAATGCACTATTGAGGGCTACGGCATTCATTAATGATACTGCTGGCAGTGCTCCCTGCAGATTGTTTTTCAGATAGTCTGCCTCATCAGGGCAGATTTCCTTCATTTTTGCGTACATGTTATCGTCAATAGGACGTTTCTTTACGAAGCCCTTCATCAGTTCGCCTACGATATGCTCAGAGTCCGAAGCACTTCCTCCGTTTCCGCATACCAGAAGCTTGCCACCCTTGCGGTACATTTCACAGAGGGCAATAACAGCGTTTTTCATGTCTTCCCGGCATGGCTTTAAATCAGGATAACGCTCTATCAAATAATCTACGCATTGTAATGTTGATTCTTTTACCATAGTAATTCTCCACATTTTTGAAAATTGAGTTTTGGATTTTGCTGATTTATTTTACGTTGATGAGGGAAATTTCATTTGTGCAGACACCAGGGGCAATCTCACCGCCAATAGTATAAATCTTATTGCCGAAGTATACCATTGAAGCGTTGGTTCTTGCGGTCTGTGCTGTCTGTACAGGTATTTCCCAGCTGTTTGCATCACTGTTGTATATCATGATGAAGCGGTTGTATCTGTACCAGTCGGCGTTGTGCTGAAGGTAATCTCCGCTCATCTTTTGGCTGGTATTGCTGAAAATTTCAGGATTTACACCGCCAGTTACTACGATACGATGATTATCTACCGATACGGCACTGGCACCGCCTGTATAGATTCTGCTGCTGCGGAATCCGTCTACTAATTTTGGTGTAGCAACGGCAGACCAGTCCTTTGTGTCAGGATTGTACTTATAGCCGTCATTGGAAAGAATAGGTGGGTTATCTGTGGAATATCCACCCCAAATGAAAAGCTGGCCATTGCTTTCTGCACAAATTGGCTGAATGCGGGCACTTCCTGGGTAATAGCTGACGGTCTGCCAGCCTAATTCCTGCTGATTGAGGTCAAGACTGATTACTGCTGGGTTGGCACCGTTATTAGTAGTACCTCCTATAAGATAAAGCTTGTTATCAATGAGGCAGGAACCCATGTGGCTGAGTCCGTTTGGCAGGTCTGGAAGGTAAGTGGTTTCCAGAGTACCGTTTTCGTTAAAGGATAATTTGTAGACCTTCTGAGAGGCTGTGAAATTAGCATCAATACCGCCAGCAAAGATTATGCCATCATCTAATGTAAATGAAGCACCGTTGGAAACTGCAACAGGCATAATACCTGCTTTTTCCCATTCAATTTTGCCATTAGGGGCAGGCTGACCTGCATAGATGTCACTAAATACCTGACGGTCAGAAGAAAAGCTGATTTTGTTTTCTGTCATATTACAACCGCCAGCGACGATGATTTTATTACCGATAGTGCCTGTGAAACAGCCAGTGACACCCTTAGCATATGCCTCATCTGTATCAGGTGCGTTGGTGGTCTGAAGACTTGCTTCTGGTACTACGGAAGGCGCAGGGTCCATGAGTACAGCTGGCAGACGAGGTGTATTTACAGCGGCCTCTGTCATAGGCATAACGGCCACAGTCAGTGCAAACGGAATAGCTGCTAATATACGGCTAATTTTTTTCATAAGGAAACTCCTTTTTAGATACGTGTTAGTTTATTTCTGTTCTTATTATACTATATTTTCCATAAAGTTTCTATTAATTTTACCAATTACCACGTCGCCAAAATTCAGGCTGGAACATGGCAAGAAGGGTAAATATTTCCAAGCGTCCCAGAATCATGAAGATACAGCAGGTAAGCTTGCTGACTGGAGGAAGTACCGAGAATGAACCGGAAGCTACACCAAAGGCAACACCAGCATTTGCCATGGTAGAAATACCGATGGCAATAGCATCCATAGCAGGTACACCGTCAAGAGAAACGATAATTCCCAAAACGAGGCAGAGCATTATGTATATAAAGAAAAATCTTGCGACCTGAAAAGCTACATTGTCTGGAAGCTTCTTGTGGTCAAGTTTTATGTGAATAATGCTTCTAGGGTGGAGTATTTTCAAAATAAAGGTATAAATCATTTTGAAGAGGATAATCAGACGGGTAAGCTTCATACCGCCAGAAGTAGAGCCTGCACAACCGCCTGTGAACATAAGGAGAAGCAGGCAGAGCTTTGAGAAGGTAGGCCACTGGTCAAAATCTGTGGTGGTAAAGCCTGTGGTAGTGAGTACAGAAGCTGTCTGAAAGGTCGCATAACGCAGAGCATAATTCCAGTCCATACCGCCGGCAGTGGCTAAGTTCAGCGTAATGAGCAGGCTGATAGTTGTAAAAATGCCTATATACACCCTAAATTCGGTATTCTGCCACATACAGCGGATACCTTTTCGCCATGCCATGAAATAAAGACCAAAGTTACCGCCACCGATCAGCATAAAAATCATAATGCTGATTTCAGCAGTAAGGCTATTGAAGTTGCCAATACTTCCGTTCTGGTCTGAGAATCCGCCTGTAGCAATAGCCGACATGGATGTGTTGAGGGCATTGAAGGGGGCTATGTCACAGATAAAAATTAAAACAGCAGTAAGTGCTATTGTCAGTACTATATAAAGTGCTAACAGTGCGTTAGCAGTAGTTTTTATTCGAGGCATGATTCGTTCTGAAATAGGTCCAGAGCCTTCTGCAAAAAACATATACATACTGCCATTGCCGGGCTGAGGGAAAATGGCAATAAAGATAACGATGATTCCGATACCGCCAAGCCAGTGAGCCAGACTGCGCCAAAGAATAAGACTGTCTGAAATGCTGGTTAAATCGTCAATAATAGTACCGCCCGTCCCTGTTATTCCTGAGGTGCCTTCAAAAAGACAGTCTGCAATAGACATATCCGTTCCGAGCATGAAGGGCAGGGAAGTAATAATAGAAGCGATAAACCATCCTATACCTGTGACAGCGATACCCTCTCTAAGTGACAGTTTATCCTCAGGAAGTTCTCCCTGATTGGTACAGATACCAGCAACAAAGAGACTTATAAAAAAGGTGATACCGAAGTTCATCACGGGTTCGTGCCAGACAAGAGCCGCAAAGAAGGGAATCAATATGGCAATAGTAAGGGCATATAAAAGACGGCCCATTACGTAAGCGACAATTCGTAAATTCATTTTTTATCCTTTCCCGATTTACCAGTTTTTCTTGTCTAAACGCTGAATGCAGGCCTGAATCAGCACTAAGAAAGAGAGTATTTCAGCCTTTCCCAAGACCATTAGGAAACAGCAAAGGAACTTTAGGAAGCTTGGGATAGCATACAATTCATCAGGAGTCATTTCAAAAAGTATAAGCTGACCTGCACTGGTGAGACAGCCGATTGCAATATACATGGACTGAAGCATGGTACAGCCGGAAAGAGAAATCAGCATCATGGAGAAAAATATAATGACACAGTAGAGGAAAAAGAAACTTAGTACTCTTCGTACTACTTCTAATGGTACTATGCCGTTATCTACCTTTAGGCTGATTACCTTACGAGGGTGCAGGGTACGTCTCATTTCTGCCCATGACGTTTTTAGCAGAATGATTAAACGCAACATTTTGAAGCCTCCTGCCATCGAGCCCATACAACCGCCGAGAATTGCCAAAAACATGAAAATCAGCTTTGACAGCGGTGGCCAGTCAAGCATTCTTTCTGTAAAAATGCCTGTAGTTGAAGCGAAGGAAGCCGCAAAGAAAATACTGTCAAAAAGAGCCTTTAGAGGATTATAAAAATCATTTTTTAGTAAGTCAATAGTACATATGATACTACATATGAGTAATATTGCTATAAAACATCTTAATTCTGAACTATGCAGACGTAATAGAAGTCCTTTTTTGATTTGGGCTAATGATGATGATTGCAGGTAAATAAGTACATTCAAGCAGGAAGCACCCAAGCCGAAAAGTATAATTACGAGCATCCATAAATTTATTTCTGCATATTCCGGCTGGTAACAGCCACCAGTGGAGATTATGACCATAGACAAATTCAGGGAATCGAAAAAGTTAAGACCGCTCAGAAGGAAAAAGGTCATTGCTATGCAGGTGACAGTGACGTAAGCAAAAGTAACTTTTTTGGTGGCTTTGTCAATATGAGCGACTGTCATGGCACTCTGCCTGAGATTAACAGGTATAGCGAAGAAGATACCGAAACCTTTTGTAACGGCAGGTACAATCGCTGATAAAACCAGCAGTATATTTAAGCCACCAAGCCATTGAGTGATACTTCGCCAGAGTATAATCGAATCGGGTGCGTTGCCTTTTGCAATGCCAGTGATACCCGTAGTCGTGAAGCCAGACAAGCATTCCATCAAGGAATCCATGAATGGCAGGGTACCGTTTAAGGTATATGGAAAGATACCCAGAAACGAGTATAAAATCCATGTGGAAAAAAGAAAGGCAGCACCGCCTGTTACATTTAATCTTTCGGGATGATGCTCACCCTTGCCAAAGAGTAATATCATAACGGACAGTGATATTATTATACTTACAGAAAAGGGCAGCAGCGTAGCACCATTTTCATAATGTATGGTGTATAGGTAGGGAATAAGCATAGCTCCAGCAGAGGTCAGGGCTATTCTTCCCAGCAGAAAACAAACAAAATTAATCATAATTAAATCTATTAATTTGCCTTGAAATATGGCAATACACGTTTTGAATGATTTTTATCTACAAGAAGGATGATTCTGTCATTAGGCTCCAAGAGTGTATCACCTCGTGGAATAGAGGCAATATCATCACGGACATGACCGCAGACAAGGCATTCTCTAGGCAGTCCAGCGTTCATAAGCTTTTTGCCAGCCACAGGGGAATTTTCCTGTACTATAAGCTCCATAGCTTCGGCCTTGGCACCCTCTAAGAGTGATACGGAGACAATACCGCCTTTTCGTACATAGGTGAGAATTTCACTTGCGGCCAAAAATCTGGAGGAAAGTACGACGTCGATACCTACCTTTTCCATCAGGTCAATGTATTCAGAACGGGCAACATGAACGATAGTCTTCTTAGCACCCATATGCTTGCAGAGAAGTGCCATCAGAAGATTGAGATTATCGTCTTTAGTGAGGCATGCTACCGCATCAGCTTCCGTTATTCCTTCCTCAATGAGCAGGTCAATGTTTGTACCGTCACCATGGATTGCAGAGCCACGGTCTAATTTTTCTGAAATCTGACGGCAGACATTACGGTCTTTATCTACTACCTTTACATTTACGCCCATTTTGTCAAGGGAGTATGCTAAGAATCGCCCAGTACGGCCTGCACCGATAATCATTACATTTCGTACCCTTGAAGAATTCTGCTGAATGAGATTTTTACTGAAGCTTTCGATAGACTGCGGAGCACCTACGAAATAAACATTATCAAAAGGCATGAGACAATCATTACCATGAGGGATTATAAGCTGGTGCCCACGGAAAATCATCGCTGCCAGAATATCCTTTGGAATATCTAAGTCTTTAAGTGGTATATGAATAAGTGAAGATTCACTTTTTACTTTTGTTTCAAATAAACGAACCTTGCCATCAGCGAAATCCTCTACATTGAGGGCTGCAGGTACCATGAGAATACGGTTTATTTCCATAGCAGTAAGCATTTCAGGATTCAGCATGAGGTCAATATCAAAATTGGATTTCAGATATTCCTTTGCTTCGGATATAAACTGCATGTCACGGATTCGGGCAACCGTGTGCTTTATTCCATGCTTTTTAGCAAGTATGCAGGAAACCATATTTACTTCGTCATTGGCAGTAACGGCAATCAGTACATCGGAATCCCTTATTTCAGGATCATCCATAGTAATAGGGCTGGAACCGTTGGCTTCCATAGTCATAACGTCGAGTGTTTCCTTGACAATTTCCAAGCGTCCAGCATCCTGATCCACTACAACAATGTCATATTCTTCTTTGGATAACAGCTCCGCAATACTATAGCCAAGCTTGCCTGCACCAATGATTATAATACGCATAACAAATCTCCTAAATCAAAATTTCATACTCTATATAATACTATAAAAGGACTCTGCTTGCAAGAGAAAAGCCCCGCCAAATTAATGGAAGGGCTTGAATTATGTGCGATGAAAAATATTTTTATTATGCGAAAAGGTCAGTGGAGAGGTAACGGTCACCAGTATCAGGAAGGAGAACTACGATATTCTTGCCCTTGTTTTCTGGCTTCTGAGCTACCTGAACAGCAGCAGCCAGAGCAGCACCTGCGGAAATACCAATGAGAATGCCCTCTACCTGAGAGAACTGACGGCCATACTTGAAGGCATCATCGTTTTCGATAGGGAGAACCTCATCATAAATATTGGTGTTGAGAATCTCAGGAATAAAGCCTGCACCAATGCCCTGAATTTTGTGAGGACCAGCAGTACCCTTGCTGAGAACTGGGGAGGAGGCTGGCTCAATAGCAAATACCTTTACGTCAGGATTCTGCTCCTTCAGATATTCACCAACACCGGTTAAAGTACCGCCAGTGCCTACGCCTGCTAAGAAAATATCTACCTTGCCATCTAAGTCGTTCCAAATCTCTGGGCCTGTGGTAGCCTTGTGGGCTGCTGGATTGGCAGGATTGGTGAACTGGGAAGGAATGAAAGCATTTGGAGTAGTCTCAGCTAATTCCTCGGCCTTTGCGATTGCACCCTTCATGCCCTTAGAACCGTCGGTGAGGACAATCTCTGCACCATAAGCCTTCAGGAGATTGCGGCGTTCAACACTCATAGTCTCTGGCATGGTGAGGATTGCACGATAGCCACGGGCAGCGGCGAAGCTTGCTAAACCGATACCGGTATTACCAGAGGTAGGCTCGATAATAACAGAATTTTTATTTAAAAGTCCATCAGCCTCAGCCTTTTCAATCATGGCCTTGGCAATGCGGTCCTTTACGGAGCCGGCAGGATTGAAGTATTCCAGCTTTACAAAAATATTAGCTTCTAAGTTATTTACTTCAATAAAGCGGTTTGCCTTTAAAAGAGGAGTACCGCCAATAAGTTCAGTTACGCTATTGTAAATCTTTGCCATAATAAAAACCTCCTGAAATATACATATCTTTTTAGCCTGTATTTTGACTAAGTAATGTTTACTAAAAAGCTTTTCTTTAAAACATATATGATTAATATGCTTATATGATAAACTATAATAGAGCGTTTGTCAAGAGGATTTTTGAAAATTTTTAAGAAAACATATAA
>CALZDE010000098.1 GCA_945637225.1 uncultured Selenomonadaceae bacterium | reverse complement strand
CGCAAAAAAGCAAGAGGAAAAAACAGCAGGCGGCACGATTACCCCTTAGCTGGACTTATCGTTTGCGGATGTTGTGGCTCTGCCTATATCGGTTCCACTTCATCAAACAGTGCCGGTGCATACCGTTTTTATCGGTGCGGCAGAAAAAATAGAAAAGGTGCCGAAGCCTGCCCGAATGTTTCCCTGTCAGCAGACAAAATAGAAAACGCTGCCTTTGACTTCCTGAAGGATGTCTTTGATGACCCAAACCGTACTGTCATAATCGTTGATAAGGTGCTGGAGAAATTCGCTGAGGACCAGGGCGTAAATATAAAAAATCTGGAAGTATTGGAACGCAGGGTAAACGGCATCAAACAGAAAATCAAAAACTTCTATTCATTCATCGAAACCACAGGTGCCATGGATGATATGCAGACTGAAAGATACAAGCAGCTTACCAGTGAACTGGATGCCGCTCAAAGAGAATTGGCTGAAGCAGAAAACGCTATCGTTGGTACGCCACTTCTCAGCCGTGAAGAAATTTTGAAGTTCATTGAAAAAAGCGTATCAGAATCTAATAAGAATCCTGACACGCTCAAAGCTGTTGTATCTTCATTTGTTGAAAAAATAGTAGTCACACCGCAAGGCACTGAAATCTGCTACCGTCTCCCTTTATGTCATCTTTGTGGTGCGCTCGGCGGGAATCGAACCCACGCTTTCAGCTCCGGAGGCTAACGTCCTATCCACTGGACTACGAGCGCAAACTTACAACATCAAGGATTATAACATAAATTTATGATAATTGCAAGTGTTTTTCTATTGATATTCCTGATTACTGCCTATCGTAATATGCCTTGCCACCGCTAGGATTAAAGTAGGTACGAATAAAGCCATCAGCAGACACTACCACAAATTCATTTGTCTTTTCAATGTAATAAACAGTATTGCCCTTGTCCTGGTCACTTTCAAGCTTATGGAGAGCCTTTGGATTGTTCACTGCCTTTACTGCAGCGGCTTCATATTCCTTTGCGGATTTAAAGCCCATTTCCCTGCCATGCTTTTCATAATGCTGGTCTAACAGCTTTTGATTTCTGAAGCGTAACTCGCTATTTTTATTCTTATTTTTCTTATCACCGCTGGATACTTCGCCATCAAAATTTCCCTGCGGTGCCTGATCCCTAGGCTGATAAAAATCATCTTCAGAGGAATCTTTTTTCTTGTTTCCCTCAGAGCTTGTTACCTGTGCACTGGAAACAGAAGAAGATGATGTATCCGCTGACTGCTTGCTGTCGCCACAGCCTGATAACATTAATGTCAAACCAACTGTTAATGCCAAAAATAATGCTAAAATCTTACTTTTCATAAATTTTCCTTTCTTAAAATGCATTAATTACGGCGTGATTTTAATACTAAAGTCACAAAGAATATCAACGCAGCAATTACTACTATTGTTGCACCAGCGGCCATGTTGTAATAGTAAGCTAAAACCAAGCCACTAATACCTGAAATCATGGCACAAAGTACAGAAACCAAATGATATTCCTTCACGCTGGAAGTAATATTTCTAGCAGAAGCTGCTGGAAGAACTAAAAGAGAATTTATTATTAAAAGACCTACCCATTGAATGCTGATGGCTACTACCACCGCTACCACTGAAGCAAATATTCCTTCTGCCATTACTGCATTAATTCCCCTGCTTCTTGCAAATGAAGAATTGATACTTAAAACCAAAAGCCTGTTAAACAGCCAGCCCCATACCAGCAAAACCAAGACAAATACACCCATCAATGAAATTAAATCATCAGGAGTAATGCTCAAAATATCACCGATAAGATAGCTCGAATATTTGTTAAAACCACCGCCATAGGACATCATCATCAGACCAGCTGCAATGCCAGTTGAGGAAAATACACCTATAATAGTATCAGTGGAAGCACTGCTGTTATTTTTTATATAAGTAATCAGCAAAGCAAACAAAATTGAAAAGCCTACTAAGGACACCAACGGAGAGAATATTCCCACCAAAGAGCCAATCGCCAAACCGGTAAAAGCACCATGCCCCAACGAATCAGAGAAAAAGGCCATTCGGTTGGAAACCACCATTGTACTCAAAATACCAAAAAGAGGAGTTATCAGAAGGACTGCTAAAAAAGCGTTTTTCATAAAATTGTAATCAAGCCAGGAGAAAGGCAGAATTACATCAAGAATATCGTAAATAACAGCCATTAATCCTCGCCTCCTTCTGACATAGCCTGACTATTCGCCACCAGCCTGTCCTCCCTGTTTTCTGGATTACAGTCCTTACAATCACAGTTCAAAGCATTGGCATTATGCTTCTTATTATGAGGCTTCCACACGAAATCAAGACCATTTTTCTTTTCTCCAGCACCAGCAAGCATACCAAAAATCTTTCTTGTACGCTTATCAGCAAATACCTCCTGCGGTGTACCACTGCACACTACGCCCTTATTTAAAAGAACTACCTGATCTGCATAACGTGCTACCATGTTCAAATCGTGAGAAATGAGGATAATCGCCATATCTGATTTTGCCTGTAATTCTTCTAAAATCTCATAAAATATCTCTAATCCATTTTGGTCTACACCGGAAACAGGCTCATCAAGAAGAAGCAAATCAGGGGTTGGATTTAAAGCTAAAGCCAGTAAAATTCTCTGTAATTCACCACCGGACAAAGCCCCTAAACGCCTGTCTATAAGGTCCGCCGCTCTTACCATTTTCAATGATTCCAATACCTGCTGACGAAGCTTGCCTGCTGGAAAAAGCCACACAGGACGATTGGTGAGACATGCCGCAAATAAATCAAGAACCGTCGTAGGAGAGCTGACATCAAACTTTAAATACTGAGGAACATAGCCTATCACTGGTGCGCCTGTATGAGCATCTTTTGCATCTACATAGCGCAAATTTCCTGTATGACTTACTTCGCCTAAAATTGCCTTCAAGAGAGTACTCTTTCCCGCTCCATTAGGCCCAATAAGTGCTGTCAGCTGACCACAGTGAACGTGAATATTTACGTCCTCAAATATAGTCAATTTTCCTGCTTTTACTGTAAAATTCTCTATTTTTGTACAGCAGAGTTTAGTGCAATCTGCTGATGTTTTTGCCTGATGAAAAAAATGCTTTAACATAAATTAATTTCCTTTTATTTTGTTAAATTACGGAACGCATTTCTGCTTAAAATAAAACATACTACGGTGTAAAACACTAAAACTAATACTGATAAATAAGATACATCATGACCTAAGCTTATTCCTCTTAAAAGATAGCTTGTATGTGTCAGCGGAAGTATTTCAATAAACCATCTCAGTGTATCTGGAAGCATTTGTGTCGCAAAAAATGTTCCGCATAAAAAGCTCATAGGAAGTAAAATATATGTGTTTACCTGTCCCATTTCCTCATATGTATTTATCTTCATAGCCGCTAAAAAACCTATTTCTGAAAAAATAATACAATTTAAAATCAATACTACTAAAAACAGCGGTGTAATATCAATTTTTGCACCAAATACAAAGGCTAAAACAAGGATTATTGCCGAAGAAATAAGTCCCCTTAAAACAGAAGCTAAGACCTTTCCTATAACAAATGAATCAGGGTTTATAGGTGCAATAAGATACTGCTCAAGACTCTTGTGATAGACCTTTTCTGCATGAACAGGCGTAATGCTGTTAAAGCTGATATTCATTGAATTAAGTGCTAAAATACCAGGCACCAAAAAATCAATATAGGAATTTCCACTGCTCACCTGAATACTGCGTCCCAGTCCCCAGCCAAAAGCTACCAAATAAAGCATTGGTGCAACCATTCGGCTCAAAATAAATTTTGTCAAACGGCGTTTCAATACAATCCAGTCTCGCCAGAATACTGTCCAAATATCGTAAAACATAATTAAAATCCTTACTTATCTTTTTATTTTATTGCCTGTCAAATGAATAAACACTTCTTCAAGATTTGGCTTATTATGCTTTTCACAAAATCCCTTAGGAGTATCTATATCTATGAGTTTTCCCTTATTCATGATAGCTACTCTCTGACATAATTCCTCTGCTTCCTCAATGTAATGAGTAGTAAGAAGCACCGTTACGCCTTCTCTTGCCATCTGCCTTATTAATCCCCATATCCTTCTTCTTACCTGTGGGTCAAGCGCAACCGTAGGCTCATCCATAAACAGTATTTTAGGGCGGTGAATTAAGGCTCTTGCTATCAAAAGACGGCGTTTCATGCCACCGGATAGTGAACGTACATTTTCATTTACTGTATCAGCTAATTCTACATAATTAAGTAATTCTGCAATTCTTTCCTTGCGTTCAGTGCTTCCCATATGGTGCAATCTTGCGTGAAGCTCCATGTTTTCTCCTACCCTTAAATCCTGATCAAAATTAATATACTGTGGAACAACTCCTATCAGTCTTTTAATTTTGCTTTCATTTCCCTTTAAAGGTATTCCGTCATAAATTATTTTTCCCTCAGTAGGGGCTGTAAGCATGGTAAGCATTTTTATGGTAGTGGTCTTTCCTGCGCCATTAGGGCCTAAAAGTCCGAAGACCTCACCTTTGCCAATCTTCAGATTTAATCCATCTACGGCACGTTTTATAACATTTTTGTTATCCTTATCCTTGCCATCATAAAAATCCTTCACCAGATTTTCTACTTCAATCATTACTTGCACCCTCAATACAAAAAAACAGGGGAGACTGTATCTCCCCTAAATAATTTTTAAATTTTACAATACCCTGCGTGCGCCAATATAGCAGGAACCCCAGTAGCCATCAAACAGTGAAGCGATGGATACGCCTCTGCTAGAAGAAGCATTAATGAACTCGCCATCACCTAAGTAGATACCAACGTGGGAAGCACCATAAGTGTAGGTGGAGAAGAATACCAGGTCACCAGCACGAAGCTCGTCAGTAGAGACTGGATAACCTTCCTCATACTGGGAATCTGCTGTACGGGACAGATATACACCAGCGTTGGCAAATACATACTGAACATAACCGGAGCAATCAAAACCGTATGGTGTAGTACCACCGAAAACGTAAGGAACGCCAATGTACTTCATGGACTCAGCTACCACGCGGCGTGCAACATAATTACTGCCACGGCTTACAGCTGGCATGCTTCTGCCCATGAGTGCTGAATAGGTGGAAGGGCCAACCAGACCATCAACCTCTAAGCCCTGAGAACTCTGAAATGCTTTAACTGCCTCAGCAGTTGCAGGACCGAAATCACCATCAGCTACTACATCATACCCCATGCTTGACAACTGTTCCTGAACCTCTGCAATATCAGAACCCTGATCTCCTATGCGAAGAGACTCAGCGCTTGCTACGGATACACAACAGGTCATAATTGCGGACAGTGCCAATGCACGCATCACCTTAACACCAAAAGAAAACATAAAAAAATTACTCCTCTCTATACGCCTACGAGGTTAGCTGACGGGTTCGGGCAGAGATCTACCCTTGCAATTCAGAACTGCATTCACCCCAAAGATTGGTTCCCCCGCTCCTGAGCTGGACTCGGCTGTCTAAAAACAACGCTCAAATATAATTATATGCCTATCAACTGAAACACTGCCAAAGAGTATCCATATTTATATATTTCAATAGAAACGCCTGAAGCAAATATCCCAATTGCAATAGGACGAACTAACTATACAATTTTCAATGGGCAAAATAACAGGCTGAGTTACCTTTTTTCATTGGTACGACCAGCCTTGGACTCCTAAAATTAATATCATCATGAGTAATCAATAAGCCGAGTTCTGTACTGCTTGCACAGCGACAATCATTTATCTGGATTGACAGTTACCTGCCAATTCTAACGCGACACACCCGGAAGGTCTGCGGGCCACTTCATCCCTTCCCTATTCGGTCTTGCTCCGTGTGGGGTTTGCTAAGCCGGCCAGTCACCTGACCGCTGGTACGCTCTTACCGCACCTTTCCACCTTTGCCTCAGAAAAACTGAGGTAGTTTCCTTTTCTATGCACTTTCCCTAAGGTCGCCCCCGCTGGACGTTATCCAGCACACTGCCCTATGGAGCCCGGACTTTCCTCATACCCGTCAAGGCACGCGATTGTCTTTCATACTCATAACGACATACGTATTATAACATATTTCACAGACTTTGTCAAAGGCAATTTACATTTTTCATAATATTTTTGCAATTTATTTCAATATTATGTAACATTGAAATAATTTATAAAAAGCTCTTGCAGATAAAGAAAAAACAATTCCTTACAATATGAAAATAATTGTTTTTCTTATTTGAATATGCTATAATTATTGCATGAGCATATCGAAAAATTAACTTTTAGAAAGGTAAGTGTATTATTTATGGCAGTACATGTTATAAGCGAAGCTAGACGCTGTCTTCAGTGCAAAAACCCATTATGCAGAAATAAAGGCTGTCCTATCCAAACCAATATACCTGAAATGATTCGCCTGTTCCTTGATGGAAAAATCAATGAAGCCGGTGACATGCTTTTTGAAAACAATCCTTTGAGCATTATGTGTTCTCTCGTATGTGACCACGGTGCTCAGTGCGAGGGCAACTGTATTCAGGGCATCAAGGGCACTTCTGTACATATCTCCAGTATCGAACATTACATTTCTGATTATTGCTTGGATAAGATGATTCTTGAGCGTGACAGAAAGAAACATCGCCGTATTGCAGTCATTGGCAGTGGCCCTGCTGGTCTTACCGTTGCTATCAAGATGGCACAGAAAGGCTATGATGTAACTATGTTTGAACGCATGGACTACATCGGCGGCCTTCTCCGCTACGGTATTCCTGATTTCCGTCTTCCTAAGACAATTCTTGACCGTTTCCAGAAAAAGCTTCTGGAGCTGGGCATTCTCATTCGTCCTAATACCTCTATTGGCGGTGCCCTGCATCTTGATGACCTTTTCGATGATGGCTATGAGGCTGTATTCATTGGTACTGGTGTATGGAGACCTCGCCGTCTCGGTATCAAGGGTGAGAGTAATGGTAATGTTCATTACGCTATTGATTATCTGATGAATCCTAATGCTTATAATCTGCTTGGCAGAAAGGTAATCGTTATCGGTGCTGGTAATTCTGCTATGGATGTAGCTCGTACCGCTATCCGCAAGGGTGCTGATTCCGTAGATATGTATGTACGCCGTAATAAGAGTGCTGCCAGCCCAGAGGAAATAGATTACACACTCGCCGATGGCGTAAATATTCAGTATCTTACCAGAGTTGAGAGTATTACTCCTGATGGACCTATGGTTTATCACGTAACCATGGATGAGGAAGGCAATGTAACAAGCCAGACCACACCAAAGCTGGTAGAGGCTGATGTAGTATTCATTGCTGTAAGTCAGGTACCAAAGGATAAGATTGCTAGTACCACCACAGGACTTGAGCTGAATGAATGGGGACTCATAAAGGTTAATGAGGACTTCATGACAAGTAAGCCAGGTGTATTCTCTGCTGGTGATGTCGTTCTCGGTGCCAAGACTGTCGTTGCAGCAGTTCGTGATGCTAAAATAGCAGCAGAAGGCATGGATAAATATCTGCAATCCAAATAAAGTAAAAAGGGGCTGTTGCACTAAAAATATATGCTACAGTCCCTTATATTTATCA
>CALZDE010000097.1 GCA_945637225.1 uncultured Selenomonadaceae bacterium | reverse complement strand
CATATAAGAATGTTTTTCAACTAAATTTACTTAATATTCAATAAATATATTTTTCTTAGTAAATACTCTTTAAAAATAATAGTAAAAATGGTATAATATTTCGTGAATATCTATAAAAAGGAGTCATAATCAAATGATTTTAAACCGTAAGTCAGTTGAACTTTTGGCACCCGCTGGCACTTGGGATGCTCTTGAAGCGGCAGTAGAAGCTGGTGCTGATGCAGTTTATTTAGGCGGTAAGCGTTTCAACATGCGTATGCACCGCAATAAAGATACAAATTTTGATGATGAAATGCTGAAAAAGGCTGTGGAATATACCCATGCTCATGGTGTTTCCCTTTACATAACCCTCAACAACCTCATCAGTGTAGAAGAAATCGAGCCTTTAAAGGAATATCTTGCATATCTTAACGAGATTAAGCCGGATGCTATTCTGGTGCAGGACTTCGCTGTGCTGGAAATTGTAAAGGAAATGGGACTGGATATTCCTCTCCATACCTCTGTAATGATGAATACCCACAACGAGCATGCTATTAAGAAGCTTAAGGAATATGGTATCACCCGTATCGTTGTTGGACGTGAAATGACTCTTTCTGAGCTTTCCCTCTTTAAAGAACGTACTGGTCTGGAAATTGAATACTTCATGCATGGCGATATGTGCATTTCTGAAAGCGGTCAGTGCATTCATTCCGGTGTTCTCTTCGGTCAGAGCGGTAATCGTGGCCGTTGCCTGAAGCCTTGCCGCTGGCCTTATAAGCTGATTGATGAAGATACCAATGAGGTGCTCGATGAAGAAAAGTACCGTCTTGCACTGAAGGATATGTGCATGTACCGCAATATCCCTGAGCTGATTCAGGCAGGTGTATTCTCCTTCAAGATTGAAGGCCGTATGCGTCCAGCTGATTTTGTCCGCCGTATCGTGGCTACCTATCGCAAGGCTATTGACGCTTACATTGAGGATCCACTCAGCTTTAAGGTTAATGAAGATGACTGGAAGGACTTATACGAAAATCGTGCCCGTGATTTCACGACTACTTTCGCTCTTGGTCAGCCAACTGCACAGGATATCGGCATGGATGGCACACGTGAGCCACGTTTCTTCTCAAATGCTGTTGAAGAGCCAGGCTTCCAGGATGATATTTTAAATGCAGAGCGTCCTATCAATAAGGAAAATACCTCTCGCCGTCTTTCCGTACAGGTTTCCGATATGGCTTCTTTGAAGGAGGCTTGTGCTAACGGTGCGGATGCAGTTTATCTTTCCGGTGAGGTATTCCGCCCAAAACGTCCTTGGAGCTTAAAGGAAATAAAGGAAGCTATTTCTATTGCTCATAGTCAGAAGGTACAGCTTTTTGTCATGACTCCACGTACTACTATGCGTCGTGAATGTGGTGAATTAGAGCAGTTCCTTACCGCTTTAAATAGCTTTGCTGACCGTCCTGATGGTATTCTTGTCAGCAATTTAGGTGCTTTGAAGCTGGTACAGGATAATACCGGCCTTCCTGTACAGGCGGATTTCTCCTTCAACCTCTTTAACCATATGTCAGCACGTTTTATGAAGAAAAACGGCATTACTATGGCAACTGCTTCTTTGGAAATGTCTTTTGAGCAGTTACGTAATTTGGTTGAGGCTTCTGAGCTTCCTATTGAGGTCATTATACATGGCTCCTATGAGTCTATGATTTGCGACCACAATCTGCCAGCTATGGTTCTGCCATACAATCATTTAGCTAATCCTGAGTTTAATGACCGTCATTATGCTATGCTTGACAGAGCTAATCAGGTACATCCTCTCCGCATGGACCAGTTTGGCCGTGACCATGTACTCTTTGCCAAGGACCTGTGCTACTATTCCTATTTAGATAAGTATAATGGCGTAGCTTCCTTCCGTATCGAAGCAAAGGATTATGCTCCAGAGTTTGTCGGTCAGGTAACTAAGCTTTATAGAAATGCATTGGATAAGCTGGCAAATGGTGAGAAATTTGTTGATGAAAAGGCATTTGCTGATATGCAGGAAAAATCTCCTCGTCAGTTAGGCGTTGGCGTTTATCGTTTCCGTCAGAGTCAGGATGCATTGAAGTGATTATTGTTAGTGTTTAGTAATTAGGTGTTAGTGCTTAGTGAATATTATATAAGGGGATGTTTGATTTGATACCTGAAAATCCAATTGGGCCAGAAGCCATTCTGGAAAAGAAAAAGAAATACATCATGCCATGCCTGGCACACTTTTACAAGGAGCCACGTCAGTTTGTCAAGGGTGAAATGCAGTATCTCTATGACAGCGAGGGGCGGAAGTATCTCGACTGCTTCGCCGGTGTTTCCGTTATTAACTGCGGTCACTGCAATCCTGAAATCAACAAGAAGGTAGCCGAGCAGGTAATGACTCTCCAGCACGTCTGCAATGTATATCTCACCGAGAATTTTGTTAATCTGGCAGAAAAGCTGGCTGGTGTAACTCCTGGTGACTTGCAGAAAACTTTCTTCTGCTCTACTGGTACTGAAGCAAATGAGGGTGCTATGCTCTTAGCTTCCATCTATACTGGTGCTGATGAATTTATCGCTCTTAGAAATGGCCTGCATGGCCGTACCAAGCTTACCATGAGCGTAACTGGTATTCAGATGTGGCGTACTGACCCACATCCATGCGGTGGTATTCACTTTGCTCCAAATGCGTACTGCTATCGTTGTCCTTTAGGCAAGAAGTATCCTGAGTGTGATTTGGCATGTGCTGATGCAGTAGAGGATTTAATCAAGTACTCCACTACTGGCCGTCCAGCGGCTATGATTGCTGAGGCTATTCAGGGCAATGCAGGTATCATCACTCCACCAAAGGGTTACTTTAAGCGTGTAAAAGAAATTTTAGAGGCTCATAATGCACTTCTCATCATTGATGAAGTACAGACTGGTTTTGCCCGCACTGGCAAGATGTTTGCTATCGAAAATTATGACGTAGTTCCAGATATTATGACTATGGCAAAGGCTCTTGGCAACGGTGCACCAATTTCTGCGTTTACTGCTTCAGCTAAGATTGCTGATACCTATACAAAACCAGGTGCTTCTACTCTTGGCGGTAATCCTGTTTCTTCTATGGCAGGTATTGGCGTGCTTGACTACATTCAGGAACACAACCTCATGGAAAATGCCCGTCAGCGTGGTGAACAGCTCTATAATGGTCTGGTTGAGCTTCAGAAAAAGCACCCTATCATCGGAGATATTCGTGGTATGGGCCTTATGCGTGGTGCTGAATTTGTTCATGCTGATAAGAGTCCTGCCTTTGAGGAGCTTGATAAGGTATTAGAGGAAATGAAGGACAGAGGCTTCATTATCGGCAAGAATGGTATTGGCAGAAATGTCATGGCATTCCAGCCACCTCTCGTTATCACTGAAGAAGACATCAACAACGTACTCAATGCACTTGAGGATGTTCTTACAAAGTTCAATTATTAATTAAAAATTTCCATAGAAAAAGACCAGTTCATATTGAAAAACAGACATCTGAAATAAGATGTCTGTTTTTTACGTCAAATATAACCCCAAAAATAAATTATCTGTTTTCTTCTAAACGCATCAAAACAAAACAAAGGTCAGAAAGACGGTTTACATATAATCTGTTTGATTCGTGGACATTGTCAGGCTCTTCTGCCAGCAAATCAAGCATAATACGCTCTGCTCTCCTAATTATGGTACGTGCCAAATCCAAATAAGCTCCTGCAGGAGTTTCACCAGGAATTAAAAAACCAGTAAAAGGAGGTATTTTTCCCTCTACTTCATCAATCAAAGCTTCAATAACATCCACAGAAGCCTCATTAATCATAGCTGGCTGACCTACACTTGCTAAATCTCCCATGAGCATACCGTTGTTCTTCTGAAGCTGAAGCACTATCTCCCTTACCCGTTCATTAGTACATGCAGCTCTTACCATGGCTAATGCCGCATTAGCTTCATCAATAGTACCGTATGCCTTTACCCGCAAAGAATTTTTGGGTACGCGCTCACCTGTGTAAAGACTGGTATACCCTTTATCACCTGTTTTAGTGTAAACGCTCATAAAAACACACCCCCCGAAAGTACTATATTAGACTCAAAGTATTTCTTCCATAATTACTTCATATTCTTCATCAAGAATTTCGCTGGCATTAAAGAAAATGCTGATCTCACGTGCCGCACTCTCTGGGCTGTCAGAAGCATGTACTGCATTACGGGTGCCATTGGTAGCGTACAGTTTGCGGATAGTACCCTCATCAGCCATAGCTGGGTTGGTCTTGCCATTGATACGGCGAACATTGGCAATAGCATTCTCACCCTCAAGAACGATAGCAATGATAGGGCCAGAGGTCATAAAGCCCATTAAATCCTTATAGTATGGACGGCCAAAATGCTCTGCATAATGCTTGGAAGCAATTCTCTCATCCATTTTCATCAGCTTCATAGCAACAATCTTTAAGCCCTCATTCTCGTAATGCTTGATGATATCTCCGCTGTAATGCATAGAAAACGCATCTGGCTTAATTAATACTAAAGTCTTTTCCTTCATTTTAAAAATGTCCCCTTTTCCTTAACTCTTTTATTTAAAATAATTATTAATCTTCAAGGCATTCCATGTAATAGTCAGCCAAAGCTGCATGACCATTAGCCGCCCCCTGAACTGCCTCAATTTCATCCTCACGCAAATGGCGGACAATTTTAGCAGGATTGCCGTAAACCAGAGAATATGGCGGTATCTTCTTATGCTGTGGCAGGAAGGTATTTGCTCCAATAATGCAGAACTCACCAATTTCAGTATTGCCCATGATATTACTGCCCATGCCGATCAAGCAGTTGTCACCGATAGATTTTGCATGAATAGTTACGTTATGTCCTATTGTTACACCATCACCAATTACACATTCCTTACCATCCATAGTGTGAATTACCGCACCATCCTGTACATTTACCTTCTTGCCAATTTTGATAGAGCCGATATCACCGCGGATTACAGCATTAAACCAAATGCTTGATTCATCGCCTACAGTAACATCACCTACCAAAACTGCACCTGGGGCTATAAATACTTTTTTACCCACATCAGGCGTTTTAGTATCAAAAGTGTAAAGCTGTTTCATACAAACATTCCTCCCTAACTTTTGTATTCATTACTATTAGTATATCATAGTTTTTCAATTTGTTCAATATGTTTTTACTTTTATTATTAAAAACATCATACCACTTATACCTAAACCAATAAAAAGTGGTGAAATAGGAGGATTGCCCAATATAGTCCATAGCAGAGGCACCAGCGTACTTATCAGCATGGAATAAAATACACCATTATTAGAGATTTTCCCAACCGCAAAAATAGCCGCTGTCAGAGGAAGAAATACACCGCACCCTCTCAGTGCCATTGACATGTAATTCCAGAATAATACCTGGCTTTCCATGTTACACAGTGCTATGCAGGCCGCAAATGCCATTACCGCTACTACCAAGCTTCTGAGTACCATAAGATTTTTCTTTTCGGGAATTTTCCATATTTTGCCGATTATATCTCTCGTCAGCATAGTGCCTATACCCAAGGACAAACCGCCAATAGAGCCTACCAAACTTAAAATTAAACCTCCTAAGGCAATTCCGCCCAGCCATACAGGCTGATGTTCTATCAAATATATCGGAAGAACAAGTACAGGAAGCACTCCCGGCTCAAAAGCATGCATATACATACCGATAGCAACTGAAGGAAGCCCCACCGGAATTACTATAGCCGCCGCAAGAAAAGCACCTATCTTGGCAGTACGTGGAGTCATAGCGGAAAAAATACATTGTACGTAGGTCTGCGTGCAGAGAATACCCACAATCATAGAAAATAAATTATATAACGCACTCTCGATGCCCATTCCTACCATACTGCACCAAAATGCTTCGGGGAAATATACATTAAATTCCTCAGCTGGCATTTGGTGTAAAAATAAAAAGGCTGATACACCTGCGGCAAAAAGGCTTATCCATATAACTACCATTTTCAAAAGACCGCCCACACCAGCACTTTTCATACCGCCGAAAAACACATAGCAGGCTACCAGAATTATGAGAAAAATAGCAGAAATATAAATGGAAGTGCCAAAAATAGCGGAAATCATTTGAATACCTGGCAGACAGCTTGCTACTGCACTAAAAAGTATACCTATGGAAGATATTATTCCTGCTAATCCTGCTGTTTTCTTGCCATAGTTTTTCTGTAAATACTGGGGAATGGTTTCCAGTCCGGTCATTCTTAATTTTCCTGCATAAAAAAGCCCCATGATAATAAATGCAATGCCAGAGCCAAGCGTAAACCACCACGCGGAAAGTCCTGCACTGTATGCCAACTGGGCAGTTCCTATTGTTGCACCGCCACCGACCACTGTACCCGCAATACTGCCTGCTACCATAACTGCACCCGATGAACGTCCGCCAAGACTGTACCCTTCAGCCGTTTTTACCGCTCTTGCCGCATAGATACCGCCCCCGATTACTATCAGTAATGTTGCACTCATGATTAATACATGTGCTAATGTAAGATTCACATAACATCCCTCATTTCAGCAAAACAAAAGCCTGCAAGAAAACATCTCACAGGCTACAATTTAAAAATTAATTCTCGATTACAATGGCACCCTGACTATCAAGCTCTAACTGTAAAATATCAGCATTTACATAATGACGTGCAAATTCATTTTTCATTGCTTCGCCAACAGCTTCATTATTCTCTAAGGTGAAGGCAATAATACATGGACCGGCACCGCTCATAGCAACACCTAACGCACCAGCTTCCTTTGCCTTGGCAAAAACATCATACATACCAGGAATAAGCTGTGCCCTGTATGGCTGATGAAGCTTATCATCAATAGCGATTTTCAGAAATTCTGCGTTATTATGTGCTAAAGCCGCCGCCAGCATACTTGCCCTGCCTACATTAAAGATAGCATCCTTTAAGGATACCTCAGTTGGCAGAACCTTGCGTGCCTTGCTGGTGGAAAGATAGAAATCAGGAACCGCTACCACAAGCTTCAATGGCATTTCTGGCATAAAGTGATAGCACTGTGGTACGCCCTCATGCATAGCACTGATGGTAAAACCGCCAAAAATTGCAGGTGCTACATTGTCAGGATGTCCCTCAATATCTGTAGCAAGCTTCAAAAGCTGGTCGTCATCAAAGTAATTGTCAAGAATGACATTAGCGGCCTTTAAACCGGCTACAATAGCAGTTGCACTGCTTCCTAAGCCTCTTGAAAGAGGTACGTTGTTGTGCATGCGCATACGACAGCCATGATAGGTGGTATTGCCAGCTTTTTCTAAAAGATATCTGACAGTAGTCCAAACCACGTTGGTGGCATTGATAGGAATATCCTCTGCACCTGCACCAGTAACCTCAATATCTATAGTTTCATCTTCTAATAAAGTAAGGGTAAGCTCATTGTAAATAGTACATGCCATGCCCATAGAATCAAAGCCAGGACCGCAATTAGCAGTAGTACCTGGAACTCTGACGGTAACAGTTTTTTCGCTCATTAGAATACATCTCCAGTTAGATTACATATCTATTATTCGTGTTCAACTCTGATAATACTGCTAATCTTGTTTACTACAGGCAGAGCATTGAGAATGCCAATAGCAGTCTGCAAT
>CALZDE010000096.1 GCA_945637225.1 uncultured Selenomonadaceae bacterium | reverse complement strand
CGTCCTTCCCTGCTGATTACCAATATCAAGAATGACATGCTGGTAAAGGCTAATAATATTCCTCGTCTCCAGACCTATCTGAATACCGTAAATGCAAAGAACGATTATACCAACACTATATGGTATGGTATTTTCCCATCAGTTGGCATGGAAGCAGCTAAGAAGGCTAACATCCGTCAGCGTTTCAAGGGCAACAGCAACGACAAGGTAATTGAGTCCAACACAATAGAGTCCCTTACTGCAGTTATGGAGGTTCTGAAGGACTATCGCGTACAGTGCTTCTTCAGCTTCGACAGCAACGAGAAGAACACCTTTACTGCTATGGCTGTTGATGGTATCGAGCGTTATGTTGACCGTTGTCAGATTCTGGCTGGCAAGGATTACAGTGAGTTCGCTATTCCATGTATTCCAAACTTCACCATTATTCCAAAGGATAAGTCCGGTGTAGTTCTCGATAACAAGATGACTATTGATGAGAACGATGTAGCAAGTCTCTCAAAGGCTAAGGAAGACATCATGAAGCTGTGGATTGATGGTATCTATGTAAGCTCTGCTTATGTTGCTGCTGGTCTGACCGCTGCAGTTCAGAGTCCTGACTACCTGAAGGAGAAGTTCAAGACTAATGTTGACCCTCAGCTGCCAGGTGTTCGCTTCAACTTCGAGGAAGGCGACAACAGCCTCATTGCTACTACTACTCTGGCAAAGGAAATCACCGGCTTCACCAACAGCATTAAGGACGAGATTAACAAGAATTGCTTCGGCTTCGTATTCTCCTCTGAGAATGCTACCTTAGATGGTAAGAATGTTACTAACATTATGGTTTACAAGGCTCGTAACATGATGACTGACATTGAGACTGGTATTTATGAATCCATCTTCAAGACTCAGGTTACTACCTATGTAGAGCGTATTCTCCGTCAGACTACCAGCGACTTCAAGCAGGATAAGATTGAGTTCTTCTTCGGTGCAAACCCAGCCAGCACCAAGAGCCAGTGGGTTGCTAAGGGCAACAAGCTGAATGGTATCTTAGGCAATGGCGTAGATGTAACTTGTGAAATTGATGCAGTTGAGGGCGTATGTAATCTGGGCATGGTATTCAATGGCAATGTTCGCAATCTCCAGCTGGTTGTTAATCGTGCATAATTCCTTTAAAAATAATTTAAAAAAGATGTAATACATTTAAGTTTTAAACGTAAAAGATACAAGAAAACAAAATGAAGCCTTTCCAAAAAAAGAAGGGCGACACTTCAGGAAGGGCTTCAGTTTCTCTTGTAATAGGATCGGAATTGTTATTAGATATGTATATTGTTAGGAGGAATGAAAAATGTCTTACGTATTGAAAATAAATCAAAAACCAGGTGGCGATCCAATTAAGGACAAGGGCGATTACTTAGATAGCTTAGGTATCAGCAGTGTTGATTTTGTTACTGTTACTCCTGATGCAATTAAGGGCAAGGCTCCTGCTTCTACATTAGGCTTAATTATCAAGGGCGGTATGGCATACAGTATCGGTGCTGAATCCGAGGACAAGGTTCAGAAGCTCACTAAATGGGCTAATCAGTTCGTAGCAAGCACTGAAACTTATCGTGCGGCACAGGTTGATGTTATCGCTTCTGGTCAGGTAGTACGTTCTTATTTCTTCCCACAGGCATTCATTGCGGCTTATAGCGAGGGCGTAGATGAAGAAAGTGGCGGCGGTGTATTCGAGCTTACCCTTTATCAGAAGGGCGATTTGAAGAAGGACGCAAAGATTTCCGCTGGTTTCGAATTTAAGGCAGAATCATAATGACTGATAAATAGATTGTTTGATAAAGGAGGAAACGAAGATGATTACATTAGAAGTAGATAAGGTAGACGCTGGTACTGCCGAAAAGTTTGAAATAGAGCCAAATTCCTTAAAGAGCTGGAAGCTTATTACCAATATTCCAAAGGATGCTTCCTTCCGTTCCCGCGATATTGCAGTAGGCATGAAGATTACAGGCTATATCATTCCAGGCTACAAGGATACCGCTGGTGACAGCACCTTGAAGCTGGCAGAGTGGGCAAGAGTTCCTTCCGCTAGTGCAGACGCTTACCGTCACATCACGCTGAAGCAGATTTCCGTAGGTGTTGTAGAGAGACTCATCGAGTTCCAGGACTGCTACGTAGCTAACTACAAGGAGCATTTCGACTCTCAGGGCGGTGATGGCACTTTCGAGATGGAAGTACGTATCAGAAGAATTGCTAAGCAGGATGTTCTCTTTGGCTTCAACGCTGGCTTTACTGAATAAGATAAACTTATATACAATAACTGCAAGGAGGAGCCTGAAAAGGTGTCCTCCCCTTCGCAGTTTTTAGGGAGTGATGAAAAATGGCACAGAAAACCTATTATGAAATTCTGGGTGTAGCCAAGGATGCTGATGAAAGAACTATAAAAAAGGCTTATCATAAGCTGGCAAAGCAGTATCATCCTGACCGTAATCCTGATAATAAGGAAGCCGAAGAAATTTTTAAATCTGTCAATAAGGCTTATGAGGTTTTAAGTGATGCTGATGAAAGAGCACATTATGACTATACCTTAGAGCATGGCGGAGCACAGCAGAAGAAGGCAGGAGCAGGACAGCAGTCAGGTGGCAGACGGCAGGGTACGCAGTCAGGTGGTGGCCGTCGTACTCCGGGCGGTGCGGCTGAATTTAATTTTGCTGATATGAATGCAAATTTTGCTAACTTTTTTGGCTTTGACAAGAATGGAAATGTTACTGATGAAAGCAAGTTAAACAAAAATGTCAAGAAGAATCCTATTGATACTTCAAGTATGTTTGAGCATTTCATGGGCTTTAAGGCTAAATAAGTTTTCTGTGAGGGAACTGAAAATGAATTTTTTCTATAATGAACGCATAAAATATGATTTAATGATTTTGGGAACAGGATTTCTCATGAATCTGCTGATCATTTACTGCCTTTTTAATATCAGGCTGAATTTTTGGTTTATGGGCTGTGTTTGGCTGATAATTAGTGTTGCTACCGTAGTATTAGTGATAGATGTAATAAAGGAATATCGTCTAAGAAAGATGGAAGCAGAGGAAAATGTAATAGGCAAGATAAATCGTCTGAGTCTGCTGAATGAAAATGATGGTATCATCCGAAGCTGGAATGTTTTGGGTAAGGTGTCTTTGCTCATTGGACGTGATGAACGTAATAACCGAGAGAATAACGAAATGCACGTTGATATAAATTTATCAGGCACTAAGTATGCCGCACAGGTTTCATCTCAGCATGCTGTGCTTAACTGGGCTGATGGAGGCTGGTATATTGAGGATATCAGCGAAGGTAATGGCATTGAAATTCAGAAAAATACAGGAAAAAGAATCAGATTATCAGATGATACTGCTTCTAGGCTTGAATATGGTGATATAATATATATAGGATCTACTCGTCTTAAGGCAGACTGATGTAAGTGTATATTATTAAATGAGGTGTAGAGTATGGGAAATTTAATTCGTTGTCAGAATGGTCATTTATTTAGCAGCAGACGTTATGGTACGGTGTGTCCTTATTGCAATATTGAGACTAATACCAAGGAAAAGCAGGACACTGAAAAAAATGGCAAGACCGATGTAGAGATAGAAGAAGCTCTTTTTAAAGAGAATATTGAGCCAGTATGCGGTTGGATTGTCTGCATTGAGGGGCCTCGTCAGGGCAAGGATTACAAAGTTAAAAATGGCAAAAACTTTATTGGCCGTGCTGATGATATGGACATTCAGATTTTAGGTGATGAACATATTTCAAGGCGTAATCATGGCATTATTGTTTTTGATAAGAAGAAGATGGAGACAGTTCTGCTTCCTGGCGATGCAAATGGTATCGTTTATCTCAATGATGATGCCGTTTATGTGCCTACGGTATTATCTCCTTATGATGTGATTGAGCTTGGCCACAGTAAATTTATTTTTATACCATTCTGTGGTGAGCATTTCATGTGGGAGTTCAAGTAAGGGGGAACAGTTATGGATAGTGCTGAAGCTTTTTTATATGCGCTGTTCTTAGTAATGCTTTTTTTTGTATGGGTTCGAGTGAGTATAGAATTTTTAAATAACAAAAAATCTGGGCTGAAGATTCATGGTATAGCGAAATCCATGACTATTGGCAGCAGAGAACTGCAGGAGGATGCAGTTGATTTTGCTGTAAAGGATGAGGGCTTTATGTTGGTACTGGCCGATGGAATGGGCAGAGAATATGCGGGCCGCATTTCCAGTAATTTGGCAGTAGGTACCTTTAAGTCATTTTTTCAGTCTATGAATGTTTGGGAAAAGCCTCAGTATTATTTCCAGCAGTCCTTTTCCATGGCAAATCAGAAGATTTTAAACGAGCTTGATGACCAGTATGGCGGTGCAGCAGTGGCAGTTGCGCTGGTACGAGGGAATAAGCTGTGGTATGCTTTGGCTGGCAATGTGCAGATTGCTATTTTTCGTGATGGAGATTTGATTTCTATTACTAATGGTCATACTATTGGTGCCCTGGCTATGGATAAATGGCGTAAGGGCAGTATATCACGTTCAGATGCATTGAGAGTTCATGAGAATAAGCGGATTTATAATTATTTAGGTCAGGATGGCTTCAAGGATATTGAGTCTATGGACGAAGTGGAGCTGAAGGCTGGTGATTCTATTATCCTCATGAGTGATGGTGTATATGACTGTCTCAGATGGCGTGATATAGAAGATTGCTTAAAATACAGCAAGACAGTTGATGATACGGTTTACAAGATTGTTGAATTAGTAAATGAGAATGATGGCCATGATAAAGACAATGCCAGTGTTGTTTTGGCTAGGCTCTAAAAGAGAGGTGTAGGACTTTGAAGAAAATAAATTGTACATTTAAGACAGCCTTTTTGACAGAACCTGGCTCTCAGCTTGAAAATAACGATTATTATGCATGTATAGAGTTGGATGATTATGCCTGCTATGTTCTTGCTGATGGTATAACCGATGCTTCTGGCACTGGTGCTGCAAAGATGGCAGTAGAGACCATTCTGACCCGTTTCCAGGAAAATCCTTCTATCAAGAGACAGGACCTTCATGCATGGCTGGATGAGGGCAATGCAGTATTGCTGGATGCTTATCAGTATAACCGCCTCAAGGCTTCTGTAATGGTGGTAGTAACTGATTACGAAAATATCCGTTATGGCTATGCCGGTAATGTACGTATGAGGCTTTTCCGCAATAATCATGTGGTTCAGCAGTCAGCAGATATGTCACTGGCTCAGCAGATGGTAAACAAGGAAGAGATTTCTGAAGACGCATTGGCAAGGCATGCCCAGAGACATAATCTTTCCTGCTATCTTGGTCAGGAAGATGGCTTTAAGCCATATATTTCTAATAAAACTCCTCTGATGGATGCGGATATTATCACCATGTACACAAGAGGCGTATGGGAGAATGTATCTGAGGGCGAGCTAATAGACCTTTTCAGTGAAGCTACAGACCAGCCAGAGGATACGCTTAATTCTCTTGAGGATATGCTTCTCAGCAAGAATGAGCCGGATATAGAAAATTATTCTATGGTTCTTGTGTATGTTGATACAACATTCAAGGACCCAAAAAGAGATGAACGTCGCCGTCTTTACAAGAAAATTGCAATTATAACAGTAATTATTTTAATAATTATCGGAATCATTTATGGCATATGGCATTATTTCCATCAGAAGGAAATAGAAAAGATGCAGGATTTCGAACAGCAGGCCGTAGCCTCTCTTGAACACAATAATTTTAAAATGGCAAGAGACAAGAGTCAGAAGGCAGAAAAAATAGCTGAAGCTCTTGATGACAGTGATGAAATAGCTAAATTAAATGGCTACATTTCATTGATAGACAGTATTACTCAGGCTGATGAAGCCTATAATGCAAAGGATTATTCAAGAGCATATCTTCTTTATGAGGATGCACTGGATAATTCCCGTTCCTCTGGTGATTTGGCAAAATCATATATTGGCCGCCGTATGGCTGACTGTGAGAAGCATTTAAGTGTTACCAATCTGATAGCCTTAGGCGACAATTTCTTACAGCATGGCGATTTAGCAAAGGCGGAAGCTAAATATTTAGAAGCACAGGCAAAGGCTCTTACTGCTGGCGGTCCTGAGGATCAGCAGAAGGCAAATGCCGCTCTCATGCAGCTTAATGCCGCAAAGGAAAAGGATATTGCTAAGAAGAAGGAAGAAAAGAAGGAACAGGACGACAAGGCCAAGGAAGAAAAGGTAAATGCCGTTAATGATATGCTGACTATGGCACAGGCTATGTTTGATGCAGGTGACCTCGATGGTGCAGACCTAAAGCTTAAAGAAGCTATGATTATGGCAAATCAGGCAAAGGATGATGCCAGCAAGCAGGCAGTAATGGCTCTGCAGCAGCAGATTATAGCAAAACGTAGTCAGGACAATCAGGCTAATGAAGCCGAAGCAAAAATTGCAGAACAGCTGGTACAGAGAGGCGATGCCGCTTTAGCTGCCGGAGATATGGCTAATGCAAAATTAATGTATGAGTTTGCTCTTGACAAGTATTATGCTATAAATGATGAAACAGGAGCAATTATAGTGAATGCCAAGCTGAAGGATATTGGCGGTGCTATTCAGGCAGACGCTTTGGCGCAGGCTAATACGGAAAAGCTGGAGAAAGCTGCTGAAAATGCCTTTAAGACAAAGAATTATGAAAAGGCAAAGGGATATTACAAGGAATTGTTTGAGCAGTATACCAAGGCTGGTGACACTGTAAATGTTCAGCGTGTTCAGAGTATTTTGGATGAAATTGATACACAGGTGGCTCTGAAGGATATTGATAATAATAAAAAATAAGAGAGGAGAGTATTTATGGCTGAGAATAAATTAGGTTACAGAATTGCCCGTAAAGGCTCTCTGAATAATCAAAAAAGCAACAGATACACTTTGAGAGAAATATCCCCGATGACAACGCACCAGTTAAGGGAAATCTGTCGTAAGGAAAAGATTATTAATGGTGTGATGGACAATCTTAGCAAGGAAGAATTAATCCGTACTATTATACGTTATCGTGGCAGTGTTGAAGATAAGCTTATAAGAAGCGAATCACCTGAGGGCAGAGAAAGATTAGCTGAAGTTATCAAAGGTGCAAAAATTACAGATATTGATAATATAGGCGGAGGAAGTGTTACTGTATACAATAACTGTGGGGTTAATTTATATGATAATATTACCTTAACTTATGATGAGCATTATATTAATACAAATGCTTTGGTTATATCTGCACAGGAAAAAAATGTTGAAATATGCGGTATTTTTAATATTTGTGCAAAATCTAATGACAAGTCTAAGATGTATTTGACAAAAAGCAGAGAAATTTCCTGTCAGGAAGGTGGCAATAGAAACTATTATTTATGCGTAATGGATAAGGAGTCTTCAGAATATCTTTATGATCTTTATGAAGGTAATGTAAGGGAAGTACTGAGTTCACGTATAAAGATAGGGAGGATGCCATTACTGAATTTTATTATAAAAGATCCAGTTGTTATGCCACTTCCTTTAGTAGTAGATTTTGGCTATCAGGGTGTTGCAGTAGGCACGTATCTGAGCAGCAGTTTCTTTGAAGCACAGTCAGTAGATGATAATGAAAATAAAAATTGGAAAAAAGACAGTGTAAATTTTGTCAGCTTTTATAACAATTTATTTTCATCTTCTGATATGCAAAAAAC
>CALZDE010000095.1 GCA_945637225.1 uncultured Selenomonadaceae bacterium | reverse complement strand
CCTATCGGACAAACACAATGTTTGCTTAGACAGGGGATATTTTTCATTTCTATAAATTATTCGACTTTCTCCTGTTAGCCGCTTCCTTATACACTGCATTATCCGCTCTCGCAGATATAATTATTATCTTCATATCATTATCCTGTTTTACAAGCTTATACACTACGCGAATGCCAATATTAAGAAATTTAATTTTCAACAGGCCAGCTAAATCTGCACCATTTTTATTGCCCAAAGGAGAGCCGTATCCATTTTCCGTTTTAGGTAGTGGATTTTGTGCTACCTTACGTATACCTTTAATCACCTGCCCTCTTATTGAACCATCAAGCTTTTTCAAGTCTTCTTTTGCTTCTGGCAAATAACTGACTGTCCAGTTCATTCAATTACCACATCCTCTGCACTATCTAAATCAGCTTCGGTAATTCCAAGTTCAGCCATCACATCTGCTTCAGATATAGTTTTCATATCAGGATTTTTCTGTATACGCTCCAATGCTTCTGCCAACAAAACATTATTCTCCTCTAACTCAGAAATATAATATTTGTCCTTTATTTCTTGAAGTCTGTTATATTCTTCTTCACTTATCAAAACTGCATTTTTCTTTTTGGGACGTGTAATAATTACACTATTGCCATTTACAGCTACATCAAAATAATATTTTAAATTTGCCTTAAAATCCGCTGTTACAACTGCTGTAGTCATATAATTCACCTCATTTAGTATCTAATCAAATATCTAATTAGATACTATATCAAATACACATTTTTGTCAAGATAGATACATCAGTGGATGTACTGGCGAGGCTTTACTGTACCGTTTCTGTAGGCATTAAGCAGATTATACAAATCATTGATTTCCGCCTGCATGATATGACCCTTGTCTGTATCCTTCATTTCCGTTGTCTTTGACTGAATTTCTATGGTTTCAGATACCGACTCAATATCCTTATTTTCCTTTAAGGCAATTCTTACATCCGCTACGTTGTTATGCGCCAGAAGCCTCATACTGCGTGAATTGGAAATAAGCGTATAGCCTGAAATTCCTGTTTTCTGATGATATGCCCTGCAAAAACCGCCATCTATTACAAGCGCCTTGCCACCGCCCCTAAGCGGAGTTTCGCCCTTCTTTACCTTGACCGGCACATGCCCATTTATAATATGACCTTCCTTCGGGTCAAGCCCAAATTCTCTCAGGACATCCTCACAGACATCCACATCATCAATCAGCTGGAAATAAGGGTCATTCGGCTCCTTGTGTGTCGAAGTATCGTCTATGAACATCGCTTCAAAGGTATGAAATTCCCTGCCGGCAGTAGGTGCCAAGAGTCCGCACCACAAGAACCACATGAAATCTAATGCGTCCTGCCTTTTTTCATGGTATGCCCTTCTTGCCATCTGGTCGCAGAAATCAAAGTATTCCCTGCCCTTATATATTTTACCGCCAAAATTAACAATCTTGAAAATTCCTTCCTCGTCCATAGGCACACAGCCATGAAAGAGAAGATTGCCGTTGAAGCAGGTGTACATACCGCCTTTTCTGTAAAGAAAATCCACATGATTCTGCAATTTCTCACTCTCTAAGAAAAATGACTTTAATTCCTCGATCACTTCATTTTCCTCTGTTGAAAGCTCATAAGGATTCTGAGGATTTATGGTTTTAAAATATTCGCCATGGGAAATATCATATTTTTTACCATTCAGCTCTATCGTAGAATTATCAAAATCTATAAAATTAAGCAGCATACGGTGAGTCATATGGAAATCAGGATTTCTCTGAATCAGCTGGCCTTCCAGCTTAAACATAATCATCGAAATGGCAATTTCAGCCGCCTTCAATGGATTTTTATCGGAATAAAGCCTGCTAGCCATTGTAAACAGGGGCCTTATGCTTATACCGTACCCACGTTCTAGAACATCTGTATTCTTGTAATGAAGGCTGTTTCTTACCACACCTGCAATACATACCTCACTTCCACAAGCCGCTCCCATCCATAAGCAGTCGTGATTTCCCCACTGTATATCTAAGGAGTGAAATTCCATTACCCTGTCCATAATAGCATCAGGTCTGCTTCCCCTGTCGAAGAAATCTCCTACTATATGAAGGTGGTCTACTGCCATCCGCTTTATCAGCTGTGTCATTATGACTATGAAGTCTGCCGCCCCTTCCACCTGCACAATCATATTAATAAGGCTCTTATTGAAGCGGAACTGTGCCTTGTCTGCCTCTGGGTGGGTGCTAAGAAGCTCCACAAGAACATCCTTGTAATTATCAGGTATAAAATCCCTTACCTTTCGCATAGGGAATTTGTAGCTCATCATCTTACATACTTCCAGCATTCTAGTCAGCTGTTCTTCGTACCAGTGCGGAGTGTCTTTCCTCTCTGCCCTTATCTGGTCTATCTTTTCACGAGGATAATAAACCAAGGTGCAGAACTCGGCTTTTTCCTCTTTAGTCATGTGTTCGCCAAATACATAATCAACCTTTTCCTTTATGACACCCGAACAATTATTCAGAATATGATAGAACAGCTCATACTCGCCATGAAGGTCACTGACAAAATGCTCTACGCCTTTCGGCATGACAAGTCTTGCCTGAAGATTTATTAAACGGGAATATACGGACTCCTTTGTTGGATATTTTTCAGATAAAAGCTCCAAATAACGCTGTTTCTGCTGTGCCATCAATCCTCTGTTTACCATAAAGTCCATCTCCTTTTAAAAAAAGCAGGCACCACAAAAGTACCTGCTTCACTGCATTCGTATTTATTTTTAGCCCAAAAGATTTAAGAACCAAGTGGAATTCTTGTAGCTCTGAGCCAACATGGTCTGAGTTGCCTGCACCAGCATGTTATTGGTAGCATACTGAGTGATTTCCTTTGCTAAGTCAGCATCAATCAAGGTAGATTTAGCATTGGTGACATTCTCGCTCTGAGTTGTCAGATTCTTGTCAGTATATTCCAAACGGCTGGTATAAGCACCGATGGTAGTCTGCTGGTCTAAAACCTTGTTAATAGCATTATCCAATGCACTGATAGCCGCCTCTGCATCCTCTCTGGTACCTACGCTGATGTACTTGCCGTCACTGCCCTGCAAGCCCAAGGCTCTAGCACTGATACCGCCAATAGACATATTCATGCTCTGACCTGACTCAGTACCAATCTGCACATTTAAGGCATTATCATCAGATTTATTAGCCGCCGCAATGCTCTCTGAGAAACCGCTGAGTGCATTGGTAGCTGTATTCTTCTTGTTGCCTGCACTGTCAGTAACGGAGATAGAGAAGCCTGCAATCATGCCCGCAGTACCAGCTTCGCCAGCCTTGACGGTAACACCATTACTGCCATCTACGGTATAAACCTTCTTGCCGCTTGAATCAGTACCGATTTCCGCAGTTGCAGTTGCCATAGAGGAAGTATCAAAAGCTGTATCACCGCTTGCAGTATTGATGTTATTGAAAATATCCTCCAATGTAGTATCACCAGCGGAATAGGTAGTATTGAAGGTCTTGCCATCCTTTACATAGGAAACAGTGATATTGTCAGTAGAAGCAATATTAAGAGAACTGCCGTTGCGGTCAGCCAAATCTGTCAGCTTAGTAGCACCAGTGGTGTCCTTTGCCAGACTTGTATTGGTATACGCCTGAGTAGTTTCCTGAGTTGCACTTGTATAAGAACCATTCATGAGGTTAATGCCATTGTAATTTACCATAGCATTGTCATTTACCTGATCAAGATACTGATTGAACTCTGCCTGCATAGCAGCTCTGTCAGAATCCTTATAGGTGGAGTTAGCAGCCGCAATAGCCTTTTCCTTCAGTGAAGTCAAAATATCCACAGTATTGCTCATAGCACCATCTGCTACCTTCAGCATACTGCTTCCTGTCTGTGTATTAGAAGAAGCCTGATTTAAGCTCTTAACCTCAGCCTCCATCTGTTTAGCAATAGCATAAAGAGAGGCATCATCCGCTGCACTATTTACCTTCTGACCAGTAGCCACACGCTTTGCATTCTTAACAGCGGCATTAGTATTCATATTTAACTGATTCAGCAGACCAACCTGCTGTGCATAAGCACTAATTGTTGCCATAATAAAGACCTCCTTGTATGAATTAAACATCCTTGTTACATTAATATCGAAAGGATGCTATTTTTCTTAAATCTATATGTAAACCTTCAAAGCATAAATAAGCAATACGCACGCTATGGCGAACAGATACTCACCAACAGTGCCAACCTTGAACAACCTTATTCCTATTTTATGAGACGGTGTAACCAGAGGAACCTTGCCACAAAAGGCATCTTCAATAATATGAAAAACTGCTCCTGCCAAAAATGCTATTCCTAACTGCATAAGAAAAATTGTCGAAACACTCACCAATGTCTCACGCCCGACGCCCAAGTAAATTGCTCCCATCAGCAACAAATAGATAATAGGACAATGGCTCCAGCCACGATGAGTCAGATTCCACCGCCATGGGCGACGCTTCTGCCAAGGATTTCCTTCAATCTTATCAGGGATAACCGCCCCTAATACGCTGGCACTAGCCAAAAGCAGATCATCCGTAATAGCATACATAGCTACACCAGTGACAATCTGATGATTAATCCACTTCAAAAGGGCACCTCCCGCAATCAGATTTCAAGTCTATTACGCCTATCTACATTATAACACAAAATAACTGAAAATACGATATTATAAATCTAAAATTTTTTATTTAATTGTTGAAATAGTATCATCGTTACGTTATAATAAAACCTAGCACTTTTTGTTAGGAGCTTTATAAAAATGGATGACTATACATGGAAAAAACGACTTCAAAAACGTAACCGCAGGCGAAAAATGGAATGGCTCACATTAATTTTACTCCTAGCTGTTCCTATCGGCTTTTTCTTTTGGCGATACGTCTACTATGTTTCTACCCCTGAACACGCTATTGAACAGGTGACAGAGGCAATACAGAACCATGATGTTGAAACCTTTGAAAAATACGTCAATCTTGATTTAGCAGTCAGCCGAGGGTATGAGGATTTGACATGGGACATGTTTGCCTACGATAATAACCTCAATGACAAGACAAAGGTTATGTTTGAGACCTTTTACAAAAAAATAAAACCGCAGGTAGTAGCAGGCACCATAGATATTCTAAAAAATTACGTTGCCAACACTAACGGTGAATTGACCTATCCAGCAGGAAATGATATTCTGAAGGGGCGTCAGCTTGGTATCGACTATCAGTACCTCATTGAACGCTCTCAGCTCACCAGCACTCACTTTGTAAAGCTGGGAGATGTTGTCAGAAACGGTCGTTCTGCTGATGCTTCCGTAGATGTGGTGGATTCCTGCACAAATACCCATTACACCCTGCATTTAATACTTGAACAGGACGAAAGCGATAACTGGAAAATTGTCTACGTATCAAATTACCGCGATTACCTTAATCTGCTGGAACCTCTGCAAAACAGTGACATTACAAGCTACGTAAAGGCTACGCAGAACATCGTAGACAGCTACAATAACACCCTTGACGGCTATCAGACAAAATTCCGCAGGCTTTGCAGTACCAAAAACGGTGAAATGTCATCATCCCAAAGAAAGGATGTCGCTTCATTTGTAAAAAACAGTGTAATCACCGCTTTAAAAGCACGTCAGGCAGAGCTTGACAAGGTAGAATGCCCACAGGGAGCGAAACACCTGCAAGCCCTTCGTCAGCAGTCAACAGACCTCAGTATTCAATACTGGGAACATTTTATCAACGGCATAGAAAACAATTCTCCTGATGAAATCAGCATCAGTAAAGCCATACAAAAGGATGCCACCGATATGGATAACCGTATCAATGACATCCTGAAGCACACCGCAGTAACTCAGGCTACACCATCTGCTACCTGATGAAAATCAATATACATTCTCAGAATACTCTTCCGTTGTCGGAGGAGTATTTTTTTCGCTGTCCTCAGCTTCCTTTTCCTGGTGAATTGCCTTCTCTCTTTCTTCCTCTGCAATCATAGCCTCTAACTCAGCTTCTTCTGGGTCAACAGTCTCTGTCTCCGCATTTGGAGTTTCCTCGCTGTCAGACTCATCTTCCTCTAAAGCTTCTACCATCTTTGCGTAATCATGGTCGAAACGCCAGCCCTTGCCAAGCTTTTCCTCGCATAACTGCTGAAGCTTTGTCAGTTCATCAAAAAGCTGGTCCTTTTCACATTCAAGAACTTCATTTCTATCCTTGTACATATCTATTTCATCAAGAAGATTAATGTACATGGAATCACGCTTGTCTAATTCCTCATTTAAGTCCTGAATCCTTATATCCTTGTCGCGGATAATTCTATCCCTATGAGATATTTCCTTATCCTTCAAGCCAAGCTTCTGGTCAAAAGCATCATATCTTGACTCTGCTTCCATCTGCTGTAACTGCTTCATTTCCTCTACGGACTTATTAGACTGCATTAACTCCACAGAAAGCTGTTCATTCTTGACATTGAGGTCATTTATTTCGTTCTGTTTCTCTACAAGCTGTATTTTCTGCCAGTTGATTACTTTCTGACTGTCATCCAGGTTACGGCGCAGGCTGTCAATTTCTTCCTGCTTGTCCAAAAGCCGTCTCTCCAGCTTCTCTATTTCGTTCTTTATTTCCTGATAACCGCTTTCGCTGACGGTGAATGTACCATCCTGATTATCCGAATTATCTTTCTTATAGCCATTTTCCTGCAAATATTTAGCTAAGTGTCCATTAATAGCTTCCCCTGCTTCCGGTGATTGAAGAACCTCCAAAAACAGCTTGCGCATAGCTTCATCAAGTGAATTCAAATTATTCATCTCCCCATCTTAAGACTATTTTACCTATGATAATTTCTCCAAAATTTATTTTATAACGCCTGTGGTATAAATGTTATAGCCTTCATAATAATAACTTACATCAATACCCTTCATAAAAATTTCTCTATCATCAATCTTATCTGTAAGAGCCTGTTTTAATACATGTTTTATTTCAATATCTCTAATAGGACTACGTTCCATAGCAAGAAGATAATCTTCCTTATCCACCTGACTCCAGTCAATACATTTTTTTATTTCTTCTTTTAAAATACAATCCAGCCAAATACGGGTACTACGCCCATTCCCCTCACGAAAAGGATGTGCTATATTCATTTCAATATATTTCTCTACAATCTCATCAAATGTAGATTGGGGCATTTTCTCAATATTTTTCAATGATTCTTCTAAATACATCAGCGGTGCAAAACGAAAATTTCCCTTAGCTATATTAACTGTTCTAATCTTGCCAGCAAAATCATATACATCTTGAAATAACTGATAGTGAATGGCAGATAATGACTTAAATGTACCAGCAGAAAATTTCTTTAAAATGTCTTTTTCATATAATTCTACCGCACGAAGTTTACTGAGCCTTTCTTCTTCTCTAGCAAGCTCCGCTGAATTAGTAATTCCTAATTTATTTTCAAGCATAGAAACACCCCATCAGTGATTATCATTCACTAAAACTAAAAAAACAGATACGCCATTGAGCTTCACCACTATCCTCAATACCATAAGTTAAATGCCATGAATATATTATATCATATCTGTAATCAACAAACAAATCATTATCTACAAAAAAGCAGACTGAGCATATCACCCAATCTGCTAATGTATTTGTCATATATTACTTCACTACCAGTACAGGACAAAGTCTACCACTGCCGTCAAATAAATCTCTGCGTCACAAAGCCTTGCTAAGTAAA
>CALZDE010000094.1 GCA_945637225.1 uncultured Selenomonadaceae bacterium | reverse complement strand
TGCGTCAGGATGAGCGTGTAGTAAATATGGAGCGTACAAACGTCAGAAATGTCACTCCTGTAGATATTGGTGAATTGCTTGATTTAGCTTCCATAGATGTAGCTTTTATTTCCTTGGAAAAGGTTCTTCCTGCCGTTATTGGTATTTTGAAGGCACAGGGAGAAATTGTGGCACTCATTAAGCCTCAGTTTGAAGCAGGCAAGGAAAAGGTAGGCAAAAAGGGTGTCGTAAGGGATCCAGCAGTTCATCAGGAGGTTATTTTCAAGGTACTTAGTGAAGCGAAGGAATTAGGACTTACTCCAACAGCTTTGACATATTCACCTGTAAAGGGCCCAGAGGGTAATATTGAGTATCTCGTATGGCTTCTGAAGGGTGCGGAAAATGCTGAAGAAGTACCTGACGAGCTTGTACTGGAAACGGTAAAGGCGGCCCATGCCAAGCTTGATGTGTGAGTGACTGTTTTACGAAATGAGTGATGAACATGAAAACAATAGCTGTTTTTCCGAATAAAGAAAAATATCAGGCGGTTGAGGTTGTTGACAGGCTGGTTAAATATGCCGAAAATAAACCGATTAATTTAGTAATGACCAGAGATTTGGCTGACCGTTTCAAGCATCCAGAGCTGGGAATAGATAATGTACATGAAGCACCATTAGATTTGGGTATAACTATTGGCGGTGATGGTACATTATTGGGTTTTTGCCGTGATTTTTATAACAAGGGCAAGCATATACCTGCTTGCGGTATAAATATAGGTACGGTTGGATTTTTGACGGATATTGAACCTGATGAAATAGAAAGAAAAATGGATCAGTATCTTGAAGAAAAATACCGTATTGTGGAGCGCAATGTGCTTCATGGCTCTGTTATCAGCGGTGGTACGAAAATGCTTCTCAGCCATGCAATGAATGACGTGGTTATTACTAAGGGCGGTGTGGCAAGAATGCTTCATTTGGGACTTAGCATTGGCGGTTATCGGGTAGGAGATTTCAAGGCTGATGGCATGATTTTGTCTACAGCCCTCGGTTCAACAGCGTATTCTCTGTCTGCTGGCGGTCCTATTATGCATCCTGCGGTGAAGGCTATTCTCATTACACCTATATGTCCTCATTCATTTAATGCAAGGCCTATGGTGGTCAGTGATACAGAGTCTATCAGCGTGCATATTGCGGCGGTTCATCAGGATATACAGGTAGTTTTTGATGGTCAGGAAAACTTTTCACTTCAGCCTGGTGATGAAGTGGTAGTAAGAAAGGCCATGAATCCAGCCCGTATAGTTAAGTTTGAAGATAAAAATTATTTTGCTACCCTTAATAATAAATTGTGGGGAAGTATTTGAGGTAAGACCATGAAACTGACTAGGCAAAAGCGCATTCGTGAAATAATTGGCAAATACGAAATAGAAACACAGGAGGAATTGACTAATTCCCTGAAGGAAATGGGCATTGAGGTAACACAGGCTACAGTTTCCCGTGATATAAAGGAAATGCTGCTGGTGAAAATACCTTGTGGTGATGGTCGCTATAAATATGCTTCTCCAGAGGAAAAGTCCGCACAGCAGACCGAAGGCCGTATGAGCAAGGTTTTTCGTGATACTGTGGAATTTGTGGATTACAGCGAAAATATCGTAGTGGTAAAAACTTTACCGGGAGGAGCCGGTGCAGTAGCCCATGCCATTGATAAGGCTGACTGGGATGAGATTATAGGAACGATTGCCGGTGATGATACCATCATGGTTGTAGTTAAACCAAAGGAAATGGCAGAAGTTGTCGTGGATAGATTTATGGAATTACAGCATTCCAAACGTCGTTGACATCAGGAGGAAATATGTTAAATACATTGACAATCTGGAATTTTGCTCTTTTGGAGCATGTGCAGATTGATTTTGACAGAGGTCTTAATATACTGACAGGTGAAACTGGTGCTGGTAAATCTATTATGATTGACGCTATCGGTGCTATTTTAGGCAATCGCGTATCTCCTGATGTAATCCGTACAGGTTGTGACTGGGCAAAGGTAGAAGCGGTTTTTGGCATTGAAAATCAGCCGGCAGTACATGATTTTTTGGCAGACCACGCTATTAATGATGAAGAAGATATACTGATAATTACCCGTAAGGTCAGCAGAACAGGCAGAGGTGCACTCTTGATAAATGGAAGCCATGCTACTAAAGCTGTTCTTCGTACTCTGGGAGATTTGCTTGTAGATATTCACGGACAGAATGAAAATCTCGCGCTTTTGCGTACAGAAAGCCAGTTTGCCCTATTAGACGGCTTTGATGATGAACTGGAAAGTCAGCTTTCTGCTTATCGTTCCTGTTACGGTGTACTTACTGATTTAGAAAATAAATTAGCCAACAGGGAAAAGGCTTCTCAGGATTATGCGCAGAGGCTTGATATGCTGAAATGGCAGGTGCAGGAAATTGAACAGGCACAGCTTACTGAGGGCGAGGACGATGAGCTGGAAAAGGAAATCAGCCGTCTTGCTAATGGTGAGCGTATTGCCAGATGTGTGGGTAATGCCTGCAATCTTCTTTATGGCGGTGGGAAGACTAGTCAGGGCGCAATCAGTCTTTTAGAGGATGCAGTAGAGGAATTAAAGACCTTAGAACGCTATGATGAGTCGCTAAGTGCTGTGACAGAAGCAATTCATAGTGCAACTGTTCAAGTGAAAGAATCAGGCTACGATGTAAGGGATTATGCCGATTCTATGGATTTTGATCCGCATAGGCTTGACCAGCTGCAGAGCCGTATGGATGTCATTGATAAGCTGAGAAAGAAATACGGTGCAACCATTGCTGATGTTTTAAAATACTATGATAAGGCACAGCAGGAATTAAATGATATAGAGAACTTTGACGAAGATGTGGAAGCTCTCAAGGCAGAAATTGCAGGAGCAAGAGAAAGAGCAGAGGCGGCAGCAGGAAAATTAACGGAAATCCGTAAAAATGCGGCAAGAAGCCTTTCAGGTGATATTTGCGGTCATTTGTTAGCCTTGGGAATGCCAGCGGCAAGATTTCAGATTGAAGTTCAGCCAACAGACCATCTTACCGCTAATGGTGCTGACAGTATTGCTATGCTTTTCTCCGCTAACCCTGGTGAGGATTTGAAGCCTATTCAGAAAGTAGCTTCCGGTGGTGAGCTGAGCCGAATTGCTTTAGCGATTAAGACAGTGACAGCCTTCAGAGATGATTCTCCAGCTAGCATGATTTTTGATGAAATAGATACTGGTATCGGTGGCAAGACCGCACAGATGGTAGCAGAGCGTATTGCTATGGTAGCGGCAGGAAAGCAGGTATTATGTATTACACATTTACCTCAGATTGCATGTATGGCGGATGTTCATTTGTATATCAGCAAGCATATCGTCAATGAAAAGACAACTACTACTGTGCAGAGGTTATCCAGCGGTGAGCAGGTCAATGAGATAGCAAGAATGGCCTCAGGAGCAGAAGCAAGTGCGGCTTCTCAGGATAATGCAAGGGAAATGCTTTCTCATGCGGCCGCAAAGAAAAAACAGATACAGGAAAATAAAGGATAATATAAGGAGCCTTTTTATGAATAACGAATATACAAAGTGGGTAGCCTGCTGGGGAACTGCCACATCAATCGCTGATCAGACTTTGGCAAGATATGCAAAGGATATTACCCTGCGTTACCCAATTCCAGTATGCTTCAATGGAAATAAGCTTCGTTTCCGCTTTTCCAATTTAACAGGAACAGAGCCGGTTTCCTTTAAGGCATTTGTGGCAAAGAGCACAGGAGATAAAACAATAGATGTATCTACCAGCAAGGCAATTTCTTTGGCAGGAAAAGAGGAAATAGTTTTGGAGCCTGGCATAGAAAAGGATAGTGATGAATTATCCTTTGATATAGTGGCAGGAGAAAAGATTTCCGTAAGTATCTATCTAGAAAACTGTACTCAGATGAATGCGGGAACTTTGGTAACAGGTCCATTATCTAAGGGCTTTTATTCCTACGGCAATGAAGCAGAGAATGAAGAACTGAATGTGGATATGACCCGCAATACTAACTGGTATTATTTCTTAAACACTGTAGAGATTTTCACCGAAGAAAAGAATCATGCGTTAATCTGCTATGGTGATTCCATTACTGCTCAGAGCTGGCCGGATTATCTAGCTATTCGTGCATGGAATGAAGGTTACAGAGATGTAGCAATCATCAGAAGGGCAGTCTGTGGGACGAGAATTTTACGTCAGTATGACTGCATTACCTATGCGGCTTACGGCTTGAAGGGTGCAACACGCTTCCCTATTGAGGTAAAGGCGGCTGGAGCAGATACTGTTCTCATTCAGCATGGCATAAACGATATTATTCACCCAGTAGGTACTGATGTTAATATTTTCCGTCCTTGGAGCGATATGCCAACTCTTGAGGATTTGACTGAAGGATATACCCAGCTTTATATTGAGCATGCAAAGAATTTAGGCATGAAGGTGTGGGGCGGTACTTTGGTACCAATTTACAATTGGCGTACCTATGCGGATTTCAGAGAAAATCTGAAAAATGAATTTAATGACTGGCTGAGAGAACGTGCACCTCTTGACGGCTGTGTAGATTTTGATTTGGCAGTACGTGATGAGGAATACAAGGAGCGTTTTAAGGAAGGCTTCGACAGCGGAGACCATCTCCATCCAAGTGAAATTGCATATAAGGCAATGGCAGAGGCAGTACCAGTAGAATTATTAAAATAGTATAAGATGTGGAGTTATCTTTTTGGGTAGCTCCATATTTTTTTTGCAAAGTTCCTATGAAAAATGTTATAACGACTAAGAAATGTCCCACTACTTTTATAAGAGACTGATACATTACCCATAAACATAGTGGTGTGTATCACAATCGTCGTTGAAACACTGTCATATGTAGAAAATGCTGATTGCATTTTCTTGAATGAATGTGTTATAATAACAACAAAGTTCCTATGAAAAAAGACATAAACATAACATTATTCATATGAAAAAGGTAAATATGCTGATAATTTGAGGTGAGAGTATGTATCGTGAAATAGTAAAAGACTTAATGAAGTGGCGAAATTCGGATAAAAGGAAACCTCTTGTCATAACAGGTATGCGTCAGTGCGGAAAAACTTATGTAATGCAAAAATTTGGCAAGGAAGCTTTTGAGTCTGTTGTATACATAAATTTAGAAAAGAATGAGTTGGCGGCATCTATTTTTGAATATGATTATGATGTGCACCGAATAGTAAATGAATTAAGTGGGTTTTCAGAAGATGGAAAAATTATACCAGGCAAAAGCTTATTGATAATTGATGAAATACAAGCCTGCCCCAGAGCTATCACAGCATTGAAATATTTTTGTGAGGATATGAGAGAGTTACATGTTATGTGTGCGGGCTCGTTATTAGGCGTGGCATTAAAGCATGAAAATATATCATTTCCAGTTGGGAAAATAAATCGTTTGCAAATGTACCCAATGAGTTTTAAGGAATATTTAATAGCCTGCGATGAAGAAAATATTGTAAAAATCTTGAATGACTATGCCAAAGACAGGCCATTAGCTGATTCACTGATGGGACGAATGGAAAAATTATTAAAAAATTATTTACTGGTAGGTGGTATGCCAGAAGCAGTAGCCAGCTGGTGTGAAAATCGAAGTTTTGAAGAAGTGGCAGAAATACAGGATAATATTTTAGAAGATTATAGCTCAGATTTTTCAAAGCATGCTCCAATAGCTGATGTGCCAAAACTTCATTGGATATGGGAGTCTGTACCAAAACAGCTGGCAAAAGAGAATAATAAGTTTGTTTTTTCTCAAGTAAAATCGGGAAAGAGAGCACATGAGTTAGAGAATGCCCTTCAATGGCTGGTAGACAGTGGGTTAGTATACAGATGTGAATTAGCAGCCAATCCAGAAATACCATTATCTTTTTCAGCCGATGGCTCTTATTTCAAGATTTACATGGCAGATGTAGGATTATTGTGCAGGAGAACGGGGCTTAGTTATAAAGCATTATTAGCGGAAAATGGTGTATTTTCTAGTTTCAAAGGAGCTTTAACAGAGAATTATGTTCATAATGAATTAATATATTTAGATAAAAAGCCTTATTTTTGGCGTTCTGGCAATACAGCAGAGGTTGATTTTTTAATTGAAGATGATGAAAATGTCATACCTGTAGAAGTAAAATCGGCAGACAATACAAGAGCAAAAAGCTATAGATTGTTCTGCAATCGGCATAAACCGTCAGTGGGATATAAATTTTCATTGAAAAATACAGGTGTCAATATGACAGAGCAAACGGAAACTTATAATATACCATTGTACATGATTTGGACGCTTCACTGAGAATATTTGGTAATATGCCAGCTGATAAAATCTTGACTAAAAAGTAAATTAATGGTATTCTTTTAGAAAGGGTTTGTGACATAATACAATACAGAAAGGTGATTTATCATGAGTGCTATAAATGAAAAGGACATTGATCTTATTGAAACAAAGGTGTCTTCTGAGGATATTTATGATGGCGTTCTTCTTCATGTAAAAAAAGACACTGTAAAGCTTCCTAATGGCGATTTAGCTCCTCGTGAGTGGATTAAGCATCCTGGTGCGGCTTCTGTTATTCCTCTTACTGATGATGGCAAGGTTATTCTGGTTCGTCAGTACCGTTATCCAATAGGACAGGTAACAGTAGAAGTACCTGCAGGCAAGCTGGACAAGGAAGGCGAGGACCCAATGGAGTGTGCGGTTCGTGAGCTTTCTGAGGAAACTGGCTACACTGCTAAGGAATACCGTCATTTGACAACATTAGCAACTACTGTCGGCTTCTCTAATGAGCTTATTTATCTTTATGCTGCAAAGGGATTAAAGGCAGGCGAACAGCATACTGATGAAGATGAATTTATTAATTTGCAGATTGTTACCTTAGAGGAAGCTGTAGAAATGGTAAATCGCGGTGAAATCCTTGACGGAAAATCCATTATTTCAATTTTAATGCTGAGAGATTTAGTAAATAAGGGAGAATTTTAATTTATGTTTGATTTTGATATTGTGCGAATAGTGGCAGGACTTCCTGGTCTGCTGATTGCACTGGTAGTTCATGAGTACGCTCATGCAAGGGCGGCAGTAGCTATGGGTGATCCGACTCCTGCTATGATGGGGCGTCTGACCTTAAACCCTAAAGAACATATTGACCCGGTAGGTCTGCTGGCTCTGCTTTTGGTACAGTTCGGCTGGGCAAAGCCTGTAGTATATAACCCTAGAAATTTCAGAAACTGGAGAAAGGGAGATATCATAGTAGCTTTGGCAGGACCAGGGGCGAATTTAGCAATTGGCTTTATTGCAACCTTTGCATATTACCTCATGTACCGTCTGGGCATGGATATGAGTGTGGGTGTACATTCCGTAATGCGCCTGATTATCATATTTAATGTCAATTTCGCAATATTTAACATGTTGCCAATTCCACCATTAGATGGTTCTAAGGTACTGATGAATATTCTGCCAGGCAATTTAGCATACAGATTTGCACAATTAGAGCAGTACAGCTTCCTTATCCTCATTGGCTTGATGATGACACCAATTTTAGGTATGATTATTATACCTATCAGCCGATTTGTTATGGATATGTACAGCTTGATAATTTTAACAATTCTTTAAAATGAAATCCAAGCCCGTAAGTAAAATTTCTTATGGGCTTTTTACTGCGTTAGGTTGGTGTTTTTTTTTGTGTGTGGAGTGTATTTTTGTTTTTTGTATTTTTGGGTGTTGGGTTGGTGGTGTGTT
>CALZDE010000093.1 GCA_945637225.1 uncultured Selenomonadaceae bacterium | reverse complement strand
ATCTGATTCTGCAGGAAATCAACCAAATCTGCCGGCTCTTTAATCTCCTTGGACTTAATACCCTTATGAACTAAATCCATCAGCTTCTCAGTAGTATTTACACCTACGTCAGACATAATGAGAATTTCCTCTAATTCCTCAAGCAAATCATCATTTATGTCAGCATAGCCTAAAATCTTAACCTCAATCTCATGAACCAGCTTTTTCCTTGTCTCTGCAATTCTGTCAGTAAGCTTATCAATTCCCAGTGTACTTGCAACATTACGCTTTATATTATTACCAATGTTGCTTATAGCGTCAAAAAAACCCATTAAACTCTTCCTTTCTCAATGCATACAATTCATGCACATCTTATTAATTCTACATACATTATAAAAATTCCTGCAAAAATCGTTATAAAAATTTTCACAATTGATTTTTAATATTTATTCTTTCTTTTTGTTAGGCTGAATTACCGTCACTACACCGGCACCTATAAGGAATGCTCCTATCCAAAACCACAGAGTAAGAGGCTCTCCCAAAATGCACCAGCCAAGGATAGTACCCACAATAGGCTGAATAAACATGAAAAGCCCTGCCACAGAAGCGTCCATATACAAAAGTCCCTCATTCCAAAGGACAAAACCGCCAGTAGTGGAAATAATACCCATATAGAGTATAGCTCCCCAAATCTGAGGTGATGACATAGCTATAAAATCAGCTTCTTCTGCCAGCCACCACAAAGCATAAGGTGCAAGACATATAACCGCTATCAATGTACCATAAAAGGTAAGTGTAATAGCAGAATACTCCTTCAAAAGCTTCAAAATAACCGCCATCAAAGCCCACGTAACAGCCGCAATCAAGAGATAAAAGCCACCCAGTACATCCATCTGAAAATTATCCGGGTCAAAGACAATACATAAAACGCCAACTGTTGCCATAAGCAGAGATAAAATCCTGCGTACAGTCATTTCTTCCTTCAGTATGAGCCAGCCAAAAATAACCATAAAAGCCGGTGTTGCCGCCGTAATTGTCGAGCCTGTCTGTGCTGACGTAAGAAGGGTGCCTGATTCCTGTGTAACGATGGAAAGCGTCTGCCCAATAAGCCCCACAGCCAAAACTAATTTATAATCCTTCGGCTGAATTTTCCACGAAACATGTCTCATTTCACCTAAGACAAAAAGTGCTCCCAATGCCAAAACATAGCGAAGCCATACCAAGGGAACTGCCTCCACCACTCCGACTACAAGACGGACCGCCAAGAAAAGACCGCCCCAAATAGCCGCAGCCAAAGAAAGGTAAACAGCTCCCTTCATAGAATTGTTCATTTTAATAATAACCTCTAATCACTAAATATAATCACTATTCATTACTCACTGCTCAGGCAAACAAAGCAATCTGATCGCTTTCCTCCATCCCTTCAAGACACCCATGATTTCTAAGTGCCTCAATAGCAGTTTTGGATATGCCAGTACGCTTTCTCATATTCTCAATTGATGAAAAAGCAGGGCCTTCACGACCAGCCACCAAAGCCGCCGCATCGACACCGCCCACGCCCTTTAATGATGTAAATGGCGGTAAAAGAGATTTTTCCAGCATGACAAATTTATCTGCTTCTGAACGGTACAAATCTACCTTTTCTACGGTATACCCTCTTATATACATCTCCCATGCCAGCTGTAAAACTACCAAAAATTCTGCTTCCTTTGGCTCCAGCTTATCCTTAGCATTCAAATCATCCATATTCTGCTTTACCACAGATTTCCCCTGTGCAATAACATCAGAATCAAATGCTTCAGCACGAATTGAGAAATATGCCGCATAGTAGGCAAGCGGATAATGAACCTTACAGAAGGCAATTCTATACGCCATCATAACATAAGCAGTAGCATGCGCACGAGGGAACATATACTTTATTTTCTGACATGATTCAATATACCACTCAGGAATTTTATGCTCTCTCAGCTTTTCTACTACATCAGGCGCAATACCCTTGCCCTTACGAACATTCTCCATTGTCTTAAAGGACAGCAATGGGTCAACGCCCTTATGAATGAGATACATCATAATATCGTCACGTGCAGAAATAGCGTCCTTCAGCGTACACGTACCGCCACGAATTAAATCCTGAGCATTTCCCAGCCATACATCAGTACCATGAGAAAAACCGGAAATTCGCACCAAATCACTAAAGCAGTTTGGATGAGTATCATCAATCATCTGTCTTGTAAAATTAGTTCTAAACTCTGGAATACCAAAAGTACCTGATGTCGCCCCTAATTCCTCAGGAGTAACACCAAGGGCAGTTGTTGAAGAAAACAGAGACAATGTAACAGGGTCATCAAAAGGAATTGTCTTTGGGTCCCTATGCGTCAAATCCTCCAGCATTTTTATAACGGTAGGATCATCGTGGCCCAGTATATCCAATTTTACCAAACGGCTTGATATAGAATGGTAGTCAAAATGAGTCGTGGTAATACTTGAATGAATATCATCAGCAGGGTGCTGAAGCGGAGTAAAGAAATGAACATCCATATTTCTAGGAACTACCATAATTCCAGCAGGGTGCTGGCCAGTTGTACGCTTAACACCATTACATCCCTTAGCAACCTTATTTATAAAAGCCTCTCTCTTATGCTGTCCCTTTTCTTCGTAATACTTTCTCACATAGCCATAAGCAGTTTTTTCAGCTACGGTAGTAATTGAGCCTGCCTTAAATACGTTATCCTTGCCGAAAAGCTCCTCACAGTATTTATGTGCAACAGGCTGATAAACACCGGAGAAATTCAAGTCAATATCCGGTACCTTATCACCATCAAAGCCAAGGAAAACTGCAAACGGAATATCATGACCGTCCTTCACCATATTAGTACCACAGATAGGACAGGTCTTATCAGGCAAATCATAGCCACAGCCATAACTGCCGTCTTCCACAAACTCACTGTTTTTACAATGAGGACAACGCCAGTGAGGTGGCAGAGGATTAACCTCTGTAATATCAGTCATGGTAGCCACAAAAGAAGAACCAACAGAACCTCGTGAACCTACCAGATAACCATCAATATTGGATTTTTTCACCAATTTATGAGCAATTAAATAAAGCACTGCAAAGCCATGATGAATAATTGGCTTCAGCTCTAAATCAATTCTATCCTGCACTACCTTTGGTAAATTTTCACCATATAAACGCTTCGCATTATGATAGGTCATATTGGTGATATCTTCATCAGCACCGGGAATCATTGGTGAGTACAAGCCATCAGGAATAGGCTTAAACTTCTCTACCTGATCTGCAATCATTCTTGTATTTGTGACAACAGCCTTATAAGCTTCTTCCTCACCTAAATACTGAAATTCTGCCAGCATTTCTTCGGTAGTTCTTAAGTAAAGAGGTGGCTGTAAATCTGCATCCTCAAAGCCATTGCCCTTCATTAAAATCGCACGATAAATCTGATCCTCTGGATTTAAAAAGTGAACATCACAAGTAGCAATTAAAGGCTTATTTAGCTTTTTAGCAAGTTCTGCAACTTTTAAATTTATATTAATTAAATCCTGTTCAGTGTTTATGTCAGGATACCTGTTGCTTCTGATTAAAAACTCATTATTCATGATAGGCTGAATTTCCAGAAAATCATAAAATTCGGCAATTTTTAATAATTCATCATCAGAAGCACCAGCCACAATAGCACGAATTAATTCACCTGCTTCACAGGCAGAACCTACAATAACGCCTTCTCTGTATTCCTCTATCAAACGTCTAGGCAAGCGAGGTCTTCTATGGAAAAACCTCAAATGGCTCCAAGACACCATTTTGTATAAATTGCGTAAACCGATAGGATTTTTTGCAAGCAAAATTATGTGATTTGTTTTCTGCTGCTGCCAGTCGTCACCTGTCAAATAACCTTCCATACCGTAAATGACTTTTATGTCTAGTTTCTTTACAGCGTCCATAGCTTCAGGATATGCCTGCACTACACCATGGTCAGTAATAGCAATAGCGTCCCAGCCCCATCTTGCAGCAGTTTTTATTATATTCGTAGCAGTGGAAACACCGTCCATTGTACTCATTACGGTATGACAATGAAGCTCAACACGCTTTTCCTCTGCCAAATCCTCACGCTGATGAAGCTTTACCTTATAAATGGAATCCGCCATCATAACCACATCGCCGTCATAGCGGTCAAAGCGCAAAGAACCTTTTACCTTTAAGGTAGCATTACTCTTGTTACAGCCTTTAAGGTAGCCCATCAAAGTCTCAAAATCTTTTATATCCTTCAAAAATACCTTACAGGAAATACCATTTGTATCATCAGCTAAAGCAAAGGTAATAAGATTTGTCGCCTGAAAATTCTTGCCATCGAGAGAGCCAATAATGCCCTGCAAAACAACATTGCGCATTTCTCCCACAGCTTCACTGATAGGAAGAATATCGCCGGAAACATCCTTGCCCATGAGAAGTGGTGAATCAGGGTCATCAGAAATAACAGGCCCTCTGCGCCGACTGCCCTTGTTGGAATTAGCATTACCAGCATTAGGAGTAAAGCCACCGCCTTCACTTGTATTACTGTAATTACTTGCAGGAGCTGGTGCGGAGCTTTTAGCCTGCTTGCTGACCTCCTTGGCATGCTCTGCCTGAAACCTCTGATATTTCTCAGGAGTAACTGTTTCCGTATCCGCCCAGACAGGAAGGTCATCAAATACTGCCTGATAATCAAACTGCACAGGATAGCCAAAGACCTTTTCACAGGTAGTCTCCAGCATTCTGTCAATCCCGTTATCAGTCAAAACACGAACCGCAAAATCACCCTGCACCTGCAAAAGCACCTTGTGACCATTAAGAATACGACGGCTGTGAAGAAGCACATGACGGATAGAAGGAAGATTGCGGGAAAGATAATCTGTAATACGCCCCCAGTTGCGCTCCAGCATTTCCTCTAAAGCTGGCTCAGTCTGATAGAAAATTACATCATTTACCTTGCATTTATTTTTAATATGCTGACCTGCACGACTTAAAAGCGGCGCAGAAATAGCCGGACAACTCCACAGCATAATCTCCCAGCTGTTTGTATCCGGTGTGATTTCCACATGACGAATTTTGCCCCCCTGCAGGAAGCCTTCTTCATCAGGTGTCATATGCATATCCTTGACCAAATCCCAAAAAGCATTACTAGCCTTAGGAATAATGCAATACTTATTGGCCGCCATTTTCTACGCCTCCACATAAAATCATAAAAACAACATTAGCCTTTATTATATCATAAACAGTGTTTTTTTTCAATTCCTGCAGAAGCTGACATCATTAGCAAAAGCAATAGCCTTTTACCACAAAAACATTTGCTACTTTTTCCACAGTAGTGTATAATCTTTATAGTGTATACTCTTTATTAAGAAGAAAAACATCTTTCAAATCCGTATATATGAGGTGATTTCGTTGTGGTATAAATACAGAACATCATTTTTCCTGGCATTTTCAACAATTGCACTTTTATCCTTCTTTTGGTTTTTCCCCACCTTTGCATTCATATTTTTCATTTCAAGCCTGCTAATGCTCCTTTTAGAACCAATAGTCAACAGATTGGAAGTAAAAATTACACGAGGACTGGCCTCCGCAATAACAGTAGTCATCACCCTTATATTGGGCATGGTAGCCATTACCATCATATCACATGACTTCATCCCAACAGTAGAAAAATTTATTTCTGAACTGCCTCTGCTAGCAGAAAATTTACAGAAAACAACAGGCACTTACACTGAAGAATATTTGGGCTTAGACCTATCAGAAATATGGGCTGACATATCTTCAACCTACATGACAATACTCAAAAATTCCTTAGCTATGGTATTCTCCCTCTTTGGAAAGCTGATAGATTTCGTAGTCATCATTTTTGTTACCTTCTATATGCTAAAAGACGTAGATAAAATAGATGCCTTCATCGCCAACCTGTTTCCTGCCGGCTCCGAAAACAGAGTAATCACCCTGATCGTAGCAATATGCCGTTCCTTGCAGATTTATGTCAGAAGTCAGCTAATTATGTGCGGAATTACTGGCATTGTAGTGTTTATTTATTACACTATTAACGACCTGCCATACGGCTCTATCTTTGCGGTACTATCCAGCTGTGGCGAGCTGATACCAATATTAGGACCAACAATCGCCTCTGTAATAGGAATACTGCTGACAGCCAGCCAATACCCGGATATGGCAATACAGACCGCAATTTTCTACTTCATACTGACTCAGGTAAACCATAATGTAATTTATCCAAGCATAATAGGAAAATCCTTAAACCTTCACCCTTTGGCAATAATCCTAGGTGTAATCTTTGGCGGAGAAATTCTAGGCGCAGCTGGAATGTTTCTAGCAGTACCATTTATAGTAATCTTCAAGCACGTAATCCTAGACATTCACGCCCACAAATAAATTGATTTCAAAGAAAAGTTGTGATATAATAGCATTGTAATGTATAAATATCATGATTTTTGTATTTAAAAATGCTATATTATCATAAAAGAGGTGTCGAAAATGTATATACGCCGTCATGTAGAAGAAATTATTAACAAACTTTTTCAAGCATATCCTGTTATTATTATCACTGGTCCTCGTCAAGTAGGAAAAAGTACACTTCTAAAAAAATACTTTTCTGACATAAATTATATCACTATGGATGATCTAGCAGATTGTGAAGCAGTTAAACGTGATAGTAAGGATTTTTTAGAATTGCAGGGAACGCCTCTTATTCTTGATGAAGTACAGCTAGTACCAGAAATTTTCCCTACATTAAAACTTATAATTGATAGTGACAGACACAATGGTATGTATATACTCACTGGCTCACAAAGATATCAGCTTATGCAAAACATTTCAGAAAGTCTTGCAGGAAGAATTGGCATTATTGAAATGTTAGGGCTTTCTAACAGAGAATTAGCCAACATAAATTTTGAAGAACCATTTCTTCCAACCTTAGACTACTTAAAGAAAAGAAAAAAAGCTGGCATAGAAAATATATCCGTTACTGAATTATGGAATAGAATACACAAAGGAAGCATGCCTGAAATTTATTCAAATGACAACCTTCCTTGGAAAAATTTCTACAGTGATTATGTACGCACTTATATAGAGCGTGATGTACGGCAACTAGCTAATGTAGGAGACGCTATAGCATTTAATAGCTTCATAACAGCTTTAGCTGCCCGCACAGGCGAATTATTAAATATTAACTCACTTGCTAATGATGTAGGAATTGATAATAGAACTGCCAAACGCTGGCTCTCCATACTTGAAGCCTCCGGGATAATATATATTCTCAGACCATTTTCAACCAATATTAACAAACGTGTTGTAAAAACACCAAAAATTTATTTCACAGATACCGGCCTTGTGTGTTACCTTTGCAGATGGCTTACTCCTGATAACCTTCGCTTAGGTGCTATGTCTGGTGCTATCTACGAAACCTACGTAATAAGTGAAATAATAAAATCCTATTACAATAAAGCTGACATACCTGATTTATTTTTCTACCGAGATGCCAGCGGTAAAGAAATCGATTTGCTAATCTACCAAAATAATTGTCTATATCCAATAGAAATAAAGAAAACATCCTCTCCAAATTTGAAAGATATTAAACATTTTTCTGTTTTGCAGGAATTTAAAGATATTGAAATTGGTGACGGTGGTGTTATTTGCAACCACGATAAACTTTTACCATTACAAAATAATTTTCGAGTAATTCCTATAAACTACATATAAAATTTAACGCAAACAGCCCTAATCATAATGATTAGAGCTGTTTTTACTTATTTTTAAATTGTCCAGTCCTC